>JBGSWX010000360.1:0-6702 GCA_041751695.1 Burkholderiaceae bacterium
CCGCTGGCAGCCGGCAGCGCCACGCGAGACTGGCTGCGCCAGGCGCTGGTAGCGGGCCGTCTGAGCGATGGTGCGTTTCGTGTGAAGGGAGACCTCGCGCAGTTTCCATTCGACAACGGACGCGACGGCGAGCTGCGCATCACGGGCCGCGTCAGCGATGCGACACTCGACGTGAACGCTTCCGGAGCGCAGGGCGAGCGCTCCAATGAGGGCACAAAAGGGTGGCCGCTGCTGACCGGAATCGATGCCGATCTGCTGATCGATCGAGCCGCTGTCACGGTGACGGCGCAGCGCGGTACGGTGTACGGCGTGCAGCTGGGCAATGTCGTGGCGCGCGTCACCGAGGTGGGCCGCAACACCACGCTCGATGTGCGCGGCGTGGCCGAGGGTCCGCTGTCTGACATGCTGCTCTACGTGAACGCGAGTCCCGTTTCACGCTGGATCGCGGGCGTGACGACCGACACCGAAGCCAGCGGCAACGCCAAGCTCGAGTTGCAGTTCGGGTTTCCGCTGGCGCGCGCGAATGAGGCCAAGGTTGCGGGCGCGTTGCAGTTTGCGGGCAACGACGTCACGTTCGTCGATGCGCCACCGATGTCGCGCGTCAACGGCACGCTGAGTTTTACCGAGAGCGGCGTTCGCAGCACCAATTTGAGCGCGTTGATGCTCGGCGGGCAGGCCAAGATCGATGCCTCCACGCGCGCCGACGGCGGATTTGTGTTCGCCGCGACAGGCATCGCCACCGTGCCTGCATTGCGACGCGCCGTGACGCTGGGTCCGGTGCAGCAGCTGCTGGATCGATCGCAGGGCAGTGCCCGCTATGCGGCAACCCTGACCGTCACATCGTTCCCGGAGTTGAAAATCGAAAGCGATCTGGTGGGTGTTGCGATCAACGCCATCGCACCGCTGATCAAGACCGCGGCGGAAGCGATGCCGCTGCGAATCGAGCGCGTCGGCGCCGGTGCCGAGCGCGACGAACTGCGCATCAACGCAGGCCGGGCGTTGGCCGTGCGCCTCGAGCGACGGCGCGAACAAGGCGAGTTTCGCGTTACACGCGGCGTGATTGCCCTCAACGAGCCGGCGAATCTGCCCGAAAGCGGAGTGCTGGTCATGGCCACTGTTCCGCGACTCGACCTCGAAGCATGGTCGTCGTTGCTTGAAAACCCCGCCGGCGATGCAGCTTCAGCGAAAGCCATCACGAGTTCCGGCGTGCAGATCGACCTGCTCGCGGTTCGAACGCCGGAGCTGGTATTAATGGGGCGCACCTTTCGCAACGTCACGTTGGGAGCGTCGCGCGCGGCCGACGGCGGTTTCAACGCCAACATCGTGTCGGACGGTGTGGTGGGCTACATCGCGTGGCGCCCGGAGCAGATCACGGCGCGCTTGTCTCGCTTGTCGATTCCTGCGGCGCGCAAAAGCGAAGTCGTCGAGGCGCTGCGCGCGCCGCTGAAAGAATTGCCGGCCCTCGACATTGCCGCTGAGCAGTTCGAGCTCGGCGATCTGAAGCTCGGGCGGCTCGAGCTGTTCGCACAGAACATCGGCGCAGCGAACGCTCCCGCGTGGCGCGTGCGCAGCGCCGACATCACCAACGCCGACATGAAGCTCGTCGCCAGCGGCGAATGGGCACCGGCGGCAAGCAGCGGGGCGCGCCGCATGAAGATGAACTTCAAGCTCGATGCGCGCGATGCGGGCGCGACACTGGACCGTCTGGGTTTTTCCGGCGCAATGGCGGCGGGCCAGGGCGCACTCGAAGGCGACGTGGAATGGCTCGGCTCGCCGCTCGATATCGACTACCCGACGCTGTCGGGAACGCTCGCACTGAGCCTCGACGATGGCAGATTCCTGAAGGTCGACACCGGCAACGCGGCGCGCTTGTTGAGTCTTCTGTCGCTGCAATCGTTGTCGCGCACGCTGCTGCTCGACGGCGGACGCCAGTTTTCAGAAGGCTTCGCGTTCAAATCGATTCGCGCCGACGCGACGGTGACACAGGGCGTCGTGTCCACCAACAACTTTCGCATGGCGGGCGCAAGCGCAGCGGCGCTGATGTCGGGCACGATCGACTTGCGCAATGAAACACAGCGACTGCATCTGGTGGTGCTGCCCGAGATCGATGCCAGCACCGCGGCGCTCGCGCTCGGCGTTGCCAATCCCATCCTCGGCCTCGGCGCGTTCCTGGCCACCTACGTCCTGCGCAATCCGCTGTCGAAAGCCTTTGCGCTCGAATACGACATTACCGGACCGTGGGCCGATCCGATCGTCATGCGGCGCGCCCGAGGCTCGGGCAATCCTGCAGTTTCTGTGGAGTCGATCAAATGAATGCCAAGGTACGCGTCGCCGGCGTGCAAATGGTGTCGACCACGCGGGTCGACGAAAACTTGCGCACAGCCGCTGCATTGATAGCACAGGCGGCCGACGGCGGCGCCCAACTGATCGCGCTGCCTGAATATTTTTGCCTGATGGGCCAGCGCGATACCGACAAGGTCGCGGCGCGCGAGATCGACGGCCAGGGGCCGATTCAGGATTTTCTTGCCAATCAAGCGCGCCAGCATCGTGTCTGTCTGGTCGGAGGCACCGTCCCTTTGGTCGCACCCGAGAGCGACCGCGTGCTCAACAGCACGCTCGTCTTCGGACCGGCCGGAGAGCGCGTGGCACGCTACGACAAGATCCACCTGTTCCGCTTCACGAAGGGCAAGGAAGACTACGACGAAGCGCGCACGATTGCGCCGGGCGACGAAGTTGCGAGCTTCAAGCTGGCCACCGAAGAAGGGACCCGATTGCGCGTCGGGTTGTCGATCTGCTACGACTTGCGCTTTCCGGAGTTGTACCGCGAGATGCCGCGGCCGGATCTGATTCTGGTTCCCTCCGCTTTTACGGCGACCACCGGGCGCGCGCATTGGGAGGTGCTGCTCCGAGCACGCGCGATCGAAAACCTGGCGTACGTGCTCGCCCCTGCGCAAGGCGGCCGGCACGAAAATGGCCGTTCAACCTTCGGCCACACGATGCTGATCGACCCGTGGGGCGCCGTGGTTGCCAGCCGTTCCGAGGGCGAGGGGGTTGTGTTCGGCGATATCGACCCGCAATTGATCGCCGATTCCCGTGCTTCTTTGCCCGCTCTGGAGCATCGAGTGCTGAGCTGACGCCCGTACAATTGTGCACTGCCCAAAACAGCCTTCAATGAAAGTCTCCGATCCCGCCCTCGCCCGCCTGGCTACTGCCAAGGAGTTGTTGCTCGACCCCTATCTTTTGGATGAAGCGCAGCTGCAGAAGGTGCTTGCCATGGTGTTCGAGCATCGGACCGATTACGCCGATTTGTACTTTCAATATTCGCGCAGCGAATCGTTCTCGCTCGAAGAGGGCATCGTCAAAAGCGGCAGCTTCGATATCGAACAAGGCGTCGGTGTGCGCGCCATCGTCGGCGACAAGACCGCGTTTGCGTACTCGGACGACATTTCGCTCGATTCGCTGATCGAGGCTGCGGTATCCGCGCGCTCGATCGCGCGCCATGGCCAGGGCAAGGTCAAGGTCGCGTCAAAAGTCGCCGTGCGTTCGCAGCCGGCGCGCTACGCCGACGATGATCCGGTGGCGTCGCTCGATGCTTCAGCCAAGGTACGCATGCTCGAGAAAGTCGAGCAACTGGCGCGCGCGCGCGATCCTCGAGTCAAGCAGGTGATGGCGAGTGTCGGCGCCGATTACGACGTGATCCTGGTGGCGCGCAGCGACGGCGTGTTGGCCGCCGACGTGCGTCCGCTGGTGCGCTTGTCGGTTACGGTAATCGTCGAACAGGACGGCAAACGCGAGCAGGGTCATACCGGAGGCGGTGGCCGGCACGACCTGTCCTATTTCACCGACGAGCGCCTTGCCGAGTACGCGACTCAAGCGGTCGATCAGGCGCTGATCAATCTGGTTGCGCGCCCAGCGCCGGCCGGCATCATGCCGGTCGTTCTCGGGCCGGGCTGGCCCGGCATCCTGCTGCACGAAGCGGTCGGGCACGGGCTCGAAGGCGACTTCAATCGCAAGGGATCGAGCGCTTTTGCCGGCAAGATCGGGCAGCGCGTCGCATCCAAAGGCGTGACGGTGATCGACGATGGCACGATCGCGAATCGCCGCGGCTCATTGAGCGTCGACGACGAAGGCAATCCGACGCAGCGCACCGTGATGATCGAAGACGGCATCTTGCGCGGCTACATCCAGGATTCGCTGAACGCGCGGCTGATGAACGTGGCGCCCACCGGCAACGGCCGGCGCGAATCGTTTGCGCATCTGCCGATGCCGCGCATGACCAACACCTACATGCTCGCCGGCGACAAAGATCCCGAAGAAATCGTGCGCTCGGTGAGCAAGGGCATCTACGCGACCAACTTCGGCGGCGGCCAGGTCGACATCACCAACGGCAAGTTCGTGTTCAGCATGGCCGAGGCCTACATGATCGAAAACGGCAAGGTCACGCACCCGATCAAGGGCGCGACGTTGATCGGCAACGGACCCGATGCGCTGACGCAGGTGACGATGATCGGCAACGACATGAGCCTCGACCCGGGCATCGGCACGTGCGGCAAAGATGGGCAGAGCGTGCCGGTCGGCGTCGGGCAACCGACATTGCGCATCGAAGGCCTGACGATCGGCGGCACCGCCTGAGGGCAGCTAGTCCGCTGAACCGGATAAATCGCACTCGAGCGGCTGCGCAGCGGCGCGGGAGGCTAGGCCGCATTTGGCAACTGAGGCACAGCGATACCGGAAGTATCGCGAGCATTTGCAACGACGCATGGCGCGTCGAGGCGCAGACGAGCGAGGCTGCATTTCATCCGGTTTAATGGACTAAGGCTTAGGACAGTTGCAGACGTCCGCGCCATTGTCAAAGACAACGCGCCAGACGCCCGGCGCTTCAAGGCGCCAGATGGAATTGAATCTGGCGAAGACTTTGCCTGGGTTCGACACCGGTCCGGTCGAGTAGGCGAGCGTGCCGGAGGGCAGAACCTCGACCAGGTCAGGCTTCCACGAAAGCGGTGCGCGCGGCGACTCGTAAAACTTTCTCCAATCCGCGGCAATCGCCGCTTTGCCGCGCACCGGCTTGCCGCCGTTGATAAAGACCGCTTCTTCAGCGATGAAGCTTGCGAACACCGCATGATCGCGATCGGCCATCGTCTTCGCGAAAGCCACCTCTGCTGCGGTGACTTGCTGGGTTAGTTGCGCGGGATCAAACGGCGGTTCAACGACGCTGCAGCCGCCAAGGGCGGTCAATGAGAAGCACAACAACAGCAGGCGCTTCATGGCGAGATCTCGTTCAAATTTGCTGAGTCGTTAGCGAGGTCGAATCTGCACGAGCTTGACCCGAGAACTGTTGTGCGCGTCCGGTTTGACCTTGACCTGGATTTTCCGAGTCACCCTCGACGAGGATCCCGCATCCTCGGCTCACCGCAAGGGCACTGCACCGTTGGCCAGGATCACACGGTCGCCGTCGGGACTCAGAACGAAGTCGACAAATTTCTTGATGTCGCCTGTGGGTTCGCCCTTGGTAACGAACAGGAAGTCACGGGTCAAGAAATAGCGGCCGTTCTTGACATTCTCGGCTGACGGCGCGATACCGTTCATGGTCAGGGCTTTCACTTTTCCCTTGCTCTGTTCCACTACGGTCATGCTGGTCATTCCGATAGCGTGCGGAGTATCGGTCAGTCCGTTGGCCATGTCCCCGCCGAGAGCCATGACTCTGGCCGTCTCAGTTTCCTTCAGCGCTTCGAAGCAACTGATCTTGGCGCGAATCACCTCGGGGTCTACCTCTGCAGGCGGCCGTGTGAGCACGACAATCGCACTGGTCGAGCCTCCCAGCGATTGCCAGTTCTGCATCTTGCCGCTGTAGATGTCGCACACCTGCGCTTCAGTGATGTCGGTAATCGGAACGCTCGCGTTGACCGCAAAAACGATGGCCCCCTTTGCAACTTCGATGACCTTCAGGTTTCCCTTCTTGACATCTTCGGCCTTGATCCCGTGGCTGGCCAACGCAATCTGAATCTTGTTCTCCGCCAGCGCCGCAAGCCGCGCTCCGGTCCCAAGTCCTTTTCCGATCTCCACCTTGGGAGTGGACGCCTTCTCGTGATAGGCAGTAGTCAGCACCCTGGCAAGCGGGAGCATCCCACTTGAGCCATCGAGAACGATTTTTTCCTCGCACCAAACGGGACCCACTGCTACCGCCAGCATCAGCGAAGCCGCCAGGGGCAAACACTTCGACCTCAATAAATTAATTTTTGACATGCCACCCGCCTCTTCTGCCCTACGTGAGGAATCTACCGCAACGGATGGTGCCTGCGGAGCATCTTGGTGGTGCGACGCCATGCATCGCGCTCGCGGCGATATTCACGCCCCTTATGTTGAACCCGTAATCCGCTTCCGGATACCCGACGAGTTCGAACTTCGCTCCTCGTTCCTTTGCGGCCGCATCCATAGCGCGCATCGAAATCGATTAGGTAACAATTCCGGTAGGTCGCGCTCGGCCTGTGCACTCTAGCGCGCGACGGCTGCCTCCGTGAGCGACGACAAAACCTTGCGCAGGTTTTCGACCACCGGGCACTCCGAGACACCGTGACGCTGCGCAAGGAATGCCGGATCGTTGTAGCCGAGCCAGACTTGAGCCGACGCGTCCTCCCACACCAGAGCTTTGAGCGGAAGATCGATGCCCGCCGATTGCGCGCATTCCATCAACGGCGTGCCGCC
>JBGSWX010000361.1:0-5249 GCA_041751695.1 Burkholderiaceae bacterium
GCAACCGGCGCCGCAGGCGACCGTACTCGGGCGGCGCGAGCAGGTCGACATCGCGAGCGCGGCGCTGATCAACGGCATCACATCGCACACGTTCGACTTCGACGACACGCACCTGAAGACGATCATTCACCCCGCCGGACCGGTCGCCTCGGCGGCGCTGGCACTGGCGGAATTGACCGGCGCCTCCGGGCGGCAACTGATCGACGCGCTCGTGCTCGGTATCGACGTCGCGTGCCGCCTGGGCAACACCATTTATCCCGATCACTACGATCGCGGCTGGCATATCACCAGCTCGACCGGCATGTTCGGCGCCGCGGCGGCGTGCTCTCGATTGCTGCAACTCGATGAGCAAAAAACCGCGATGGCGCTCGGCATCGCGGCGTCGCAGCCGATCGGCTTGCGCGAGCAGTTCGGCACGATGATGAAGCCGTTTCACCCGGGCGGTGCCGCGCGCGCCGGGTTGATGGCCGCGCTGCTGGCGAAGAACGGATTTACCGCGAGCGCAAAGGCTATCGAGGCGCCGCGCGGTTTCGTGCAGGTCGTCTCGGACAAGCGCGCGTGGAACGAGGTCACCGACGAGCTCGGCGAGCGGTTCGAGATTTCGTTCAACACCTACAAGCCGTTTGCGTGCGGTATCGTGATTCATCCGAGCATCGACGCGTGCGTGCAACTGCGCGAGCGCGGCGTGCGGCCGGAGCAGGTCGAGCGCATCGAGTTGAAAGTGCACTCACTGGTGCTCGAACTCACCGGCAAGAAAGAGCCGGCGGACGGGCTGCAGGCCAAATTCAGCGTCTATCACGGCGGCGCAGCCGGACTTATTGTTGGGCACGCGGGCGAACACGAATTCTCAGATGCCTTCGTCAACCGTGCGGACGTAATCAAGCTGCGGCGCAAGATCGTTGCGACCGTCGATGACAACATCGACGAGGCGGCCGTCGATGTCACCGTGATCCTGGCTGGAGGCCGGCGCGAACACGTCTTCGTCGAGCATGCGATCGGTTCGCTGCAGCGGCCGATGACCGATGCACAGCTTGAAGAAAAGTTCACGGCATTAAGCGCGCCGATCATCGGTGATGCTAAGACTAGAGCGCTGATCGCCGCCGCGTGGAACATCGGCGGCGCGGCCGATGTGCGCGCGCTAACCGCGATCGCGCGGCCTTGAAAGTGCTAACGACGCAACGCCCTTGCGTCGTCGTGCTTGACGACTACGAGCGGTCGCTGCGGCACTTGGCGGATTGGTCCGAGATCGATCGTCTCGCCGACGTGGAAGTCAAGCACGATCCATTGCGCGGCGACTCCCTGCACGCGACGCTGGCCGGAGCCGACGCGATCGTGTTGGTACGCGACCGCACGTCGTTACGCGCCGATCTGATCGAGCGGCTGCCGAAATTGCGCTACGTGATCTTTACCGGTGCACGCAATACCGCGCTCGATGCAAAGGCTCTCGCCGCGCGCGGCATTCCGGTCAGCTACACCGAGTGGGGACCGTCGAAAGAAAGCACGTGCGAGCTGACGTGGGCGCTGATTCTGGCGGCGAGCAAGCGGCTCGAAGCCAAGTTCAACAAAATGCGCGCGGGCGGCTGGCGCGACGAGCAACCGCTGCCCAGTGTGCTGGCTGGCCAACGACTTGGCCTGATCGGGCTGGGTGAGATCGGCGGCCGCGTTGCCCGCGTCGCGCAGGCGTTCGGAATGGAAGTTGTTGCCTGGAGTCCTCGCATGACGCCGGAGCGGGCGGTTGAAAAGGGTGCGACCGCTGTCACGCTCGAAGATTTGCTTTCGTCGTCGAAAGTGGTCAGTCTGCACCTGGTGCCGACCGACCAGACGCGGGGGTTGCTGAACACCGAGCGGCTGGCACGCATGCGCGAGGACGCGATCGTCGTCAACGCGTCGCGCTCCGCGTTGATCGAAATGCCGTCATTGCTGACAGCGTTGCAGGCGGGCAAGCCGGCAATGGCCGCACTCGACGTGTACGACGAGGAACCATTGGCGAAAGATCATCCACTGCGTTCACTCGCCAATGTCGTGCTGACTCCGCATATCGGCTTCGTGTCGGAGCCGGTGTTCGAAGCGTTCGCGCTCGGCGTTACCGAATGCTTGCGCGCATGGCTGCATGATGAGCCGATCGTGCGCGCGTTGAAGGTCGACTGACTCTGGCGATGAGGGTATTGGTGCTCGGCGGCGCGGGCTTTGTCGGACGCCACGCCGTCGCCGCGCTGCTTGCACGGAAACACGAAGTGGTCATCGGCAGCCGGTTTCCCGAACGCGCGGCGCGTCGTCTGCCGATGCAGGCGCATCGATGCGAGCGTGTCGCGGTGCGATTCGAGCAGCTGTTGACCGCCGATGCGTGGCGACCCCTGCTGGCCGGCGTCGATGTGGTCGTTAACTGCGTGGGCATTCTGCGGCAGCGCGGCGCCGAGACGTACGAGAAAGTGCATCACCTTGCGCCCGCAGCACTCGCTGACGCCTGCGAAGCGACAAACGTTCGGCGACTGGTGCACGTGTCCGCGCTCGGGCTCGATCAACGCGTCACGAGCGGCTTTCTAACCTCTAAGCGGCACGGCGAAGCGGCGCTGCGCGCGCGTTCTCTCGATTGCGTAATCGTGCGGCCATCGTTGCTCGAAGGCGCCGACGGGTACGGCGCGCGCTGGTTTCGCAAGATTGCACGCTGGCCGATTCACTTTATCCCCGCCAGTTCGCGCGGACGCGTAGCGCCGCTTGATGTCGATGATCTCGGAAGCGCGCTGGCCGCGCTATGCGAAGTCGATGTCTTGCCGTCGCACGAAATCGAGCTCGGCGGCCTGGAACAAACGACCATCCGCGAATATCTCGCGCGCCTGCGCGTACAGCAATGCGGCGCCAACGCGCGTCGCGCACTGGTGATCGCCGTCCCGCATTGGCTCGCGCGCATCGGCAGTCACGTCTGCGATGGGCTGCACGTGACACCGTTTTCGTTCGGCCATCTGCAGTTGATGCAGCATGACAACGTACCGCGCGTGAACCGCTTGCCGGAGCTGCTTACGGGAAAAACGCCAGAAAAATAAACGCGGCGAACAACACCAGATGGACCGCGCCCTGCATCACGGTGGCGCGGCCGCTGCCCAAGGTCAGGACGGCAACCAGAAACGTCAGCGCCAGCAGCACGACTTCTTTCGGCGCCAGGCCGAGTTCAAGCGGCATGCCGAAGACAATCGACACCAGCGCAACCGTTGGAATGGTCAAGCCGATGCACGCGATCGCCGAACCGATCGCAAGGTTCAGGCTTGTTTGCAGGCGATTGCCTGCCGCGGCGCGCACGGCGGCGGCGGTTTCCGGCAGCAGCACCAGCATGGCAATCGCGATGCCGACAACGGCCAACGGTGCAGAAGCTGCGGCCACGCCCGCCTCGATCGAGGGCGCCAGCGATTTGGCCAGGCCGACGACCGCAATCAAGCTCAGGCAAAGCAGCCCGAAACTCACCAGCGCTGTTTGGAGCGGCGGTGGCGCCGCGTGGCTCGCCTCATCGCCGACGTCGGCGGGCAAAAAATAATCGCGATGCCGCACTGTTTGCACGAAGACGAACGCGCCGTAGAGGGCGAGCGACATCAGGCCGGCAAAGGCGAGCTGCAAAGTCGAAAACGATGGCCCAGGATTGGTGATGGTGTATGCCGGCACGACCAACGTGAGCGTCGCCAGCGCGGCAAGCACCGCGAGCGCGGGACTCGTGCCTTCGATCCGATACTCCAGCTCGCGATGGCGCAATCCGCCGACCAGCAGGCACAAGCCGACGATGCCGGTGCACGCGATCATCACTGCGGAGTGCACGGCATCGCGCGCCACGAAGTTGGCCGTGGGACCGCCCGCCAGCATCACAGAGACGATCAGCCCGGCTTCGATCACGGTCACCGCCAGCGCGAGGATCAGCGTGCCGAACGGCTCGCCCACGCGCAGTGCCACCACTTCGGCGTGATGCACGGCGGCCAGCACTGCGGCAATCAGCGCGAGTGCGACGACCGTGATCAGCATCCATTCGAGCGGCCGGTTCCAGACGATCGCAAGCGCGACGATGGCCGCGACCGGGATGGCGATGCTCCAGCGCGGCAGCGCGTGCGAAAATTCCGCGCTCATTGTCGAGCTTTGCGTTGAAGTTGCCATGCCAGCCAAGGATACCGTTGCCACCGTCATTTCCTGTCTGCGCTATCGGGACGCGCCCGCTGCGATCGACTGGCTGCAGCGCGCCTTCGGATTCGAGCCGCAGTTGGTCGTGCCGGATGCGCACGGCGGCATCGCGCACGCGCAGCTGCGCTTCGGTAACGGCATGGTGATGCTCGGCTCGATGCACGACGACGAATTCGGCAAGCTGATGGCGCACCCGGACGAAATCGGCGGCCGCGAGACGCAATGTGCGTATCTGATCGTCGAAGACGCCGACGCGGCTTACGCCAGCGCGAAAGCCGCGGGCGCGAAAATCGTGACGGACATCAAGGACGAAGACTACGGCGGGCGCGGATTTTCATGCCGCGATCTCGAGGGCCATCTGTGGAATCTCGGCACGTACGATCCGTGGCGCGAGCCGCAGGCTTGAACGCTTGCGCAGCGCAAGGGCTACGCAACGCGGCGCCGAATCAATTTTTGCCGCAGCTCGGCGGCACCGATGCGCTTCGATTCAGGATCGATTTTTTATGAGCGTCGGTGCGAGCGACAAGCAGGCCGCGTGGCCCGAGCTCCCGCTGGCTGCATGGACCGACACCTACAAGACGCTGCATTTGTGGTTGCAGATGGTCGGCAAGGTGCGGCTCGCGGGGAGCGCGTGGGTCAATCATTCTTGGCACGTCACCCTGTACGTGACGGCAAGAGGGCTGACGACTTCACCGATCGCGGTGGGCACGCATACGTTTCAGATCGACTTCGATTTCATCGATCACCGCTTGATGATTCAAACAAACGATAACCGCGTCGGTGGATTTGCACTCGAGCCGATGTCCGTATCGACGTTTCACGCGCGGCTGATGAAAGAGCTCGAGAAGCTTGACGTTCGGCTGCGCATTCATCCGCTCCCAAACGAAATTGAGAATCCGATCCGCTTCGATCAGGATGAAGAGCACCGCGCGTACGACACCGAGTACGCCAACCGATTCTGGCGCGTGCTGGTGCAGGCTGATCGCATCTTCAAACAATTCCGCGCTAAATTCATCGGCAAAGTCAGTCCGGTGCATTTTTTCTGGGGTGCGCCCGACCTGGCGGTTACGCGGTTTTCGGGGCGGCGCGCGCCA
>JBGSWX010000362.1:0-3273 GCA_041751695.1 Burkholderiaceae bacterium
CGCGCCCAACGCTGCGCGAATCGCGGGCACCGACGCGCGAATGCGCGTGTCTTCGGTGATATTGCCCGCATCGTCCTGCGGAACGTTCAGATCGGAGCGAATGAATACGCGTCGCCCGGCCAGCTGCCCGCCAGCAATCAGCCGATCAAGAGTGTTGACATGCATTCGGGGGCTTGGATAAGCCGCGATCACTAGGAGCGCGGCCGAGAAACGATCGAATGAAATCCGGAGTTGGGCATTATACGAACGGTGAAACCGATCTCGCTCTCGCGCGCCGAAGTCATTGCGATCGCCATCGCGCTGTTGATGCTGGTGTTGCAGGCGGTGCCGGACCTCGCCCTACTCGAATACCGGAACACGAACTCCGTCGACGAGCCGTGGCGCTGGCTGACGGGCCACCTCGTGCACGTGAACTGGCAGCACGCGTTGATCAACGCAGTCGCGCTGTGGGTCGTGGCGCGCTTGTTCGCGCCCGATCTGAACCCATCGCGGCAACTGTCGGCGCTACTGGCCGCGGCGCTCGCGATCAGCGCGTGCCTCGCGTTGATCTATCCAACGATCGCGTGGTACCGCGGCCTATCGGGTGCGCTGCACGGGCTGTTTTTTGCAGGCTCCGCGCTATGGCTGATCAAAGCGAAGCCGCGCCGATTTCAACAGGTGTGGCTGCCATCGGCGCTGTTCTTCGGCGGGTGGATCAAAGTCGCACTCGAGCAGCCGGGCGGCGCGACGACTCCCTATGCGGAATGGTTAGGCGCGGGAGTGGTGCCGCAAGCACACCTTGTGGGCGCAGCTTGCGGCACGCTACTCGGGCTACTGTTCGCGATAAGCGACGCGAAAGCGAGCCGCGAGCAACAGCGAAGACAGTAATAGCAATTGCCAGGCTGGCAGCGCACCTCCGCCAGACGGCGAGTTAGCCGCCGTGCTAGTCACGGTCACGACCGCCGCCGGGCTCGTCGTACCACCGAATGAATTGGACATGTTGACTACAAAGGCCACATTGTTGTCGGTGGCAGCGAGTGGCGGGGTTGTGTAAGTCGGTCCGGTCGCACCAGCGATGGCTACGCCAGCACGGACCCATTGATAGCTCACGGCGCCGATTGCTTCGACGGTAAACGATGCGGTCCCGCCTACGGGTACGGTCACATTCCCCGGTGGCGTTACAACGAGAGGCGGTCCCGCGGCTTGCAGCGCGCGCGTAGCGTCCAGCATGCCCACGCCGCATCGACCGGCGAAGTCGCGCCCGGGGGCGCACAAGGTGAGATCCGGAAAAGGTCGCGCGCTGGTGGTGATCGCGCTCTTGATTTGCGCCGGCGTTGCCGCAGGAACCGCCGACTTGATCAGCGCAGCAACTCCTGCGACTTGCGCAGCAGCTGGACTGGTACCGATTCTGCCCGTGTAGATAAAAGGAAGCGTTGGAGCGCCGGCTCCGCTCGGGGTAGTTGACCAAATGTAATAGCCATCCCATGCCGGATCATCGATTCCCGACGGACCTCCGGGGCTTGACCCGAGTGAACCGGGTGAACCACCGCCGGCCGCACTGATCGTCACCTGCGTGCCTCCTAGTGCATCGATGTTCGAATAAGTCGCATTCTCGCCGTTGATCGCATGCGCGGTGACGGCGATGACGTTGTTGCAGTTCGCGGGTGCGCTTATTCCGGTGACGCTGCCCTCATTGCCTGCCGCTGCTACAACGACTGAACCATCTGTCACTGCTGCGTCAATGGCACTCTGCAGCGTCGCACTGCATGCAACACCCACTTTGCCCCCCGCGCCCACTAGGATTACTTTCGCCGGGTTTGCATTGGCAGGCACACCTGTCACCGCCCGTCCGGCCGCCCACAAAATGGCATCTGCAACGTCGGACATTGCGCCGCCACAGCGTCCCAGGGCGCGGACCGGCAATATCTTGACGTTCCAGCCGATGCCCGCAATCCCAGTCGCGTTATTGGCAGTGGCCGCGACCACGCCAGCGCTGTGACTACCGTGCCACGTGCTGGGCGCGGCAGCCGCTCCCTGGTTGGGAGTGTTGTCGTTACAAAGAGGGTTGGCCCTGTCGGCTGCCGACACAGCATCGCCCGGGTCCGCCGGGCTCCCATCGCGCCCGACCTGCCCAGCGCCTTCCGCGCCCTCCACTGTTCCGTTTGGCAGACCAAGAGCATTCGTGGAGACAAAGTCGTAACCCGCCAAGAACCGGCCGGCCGCCGTGTATCCCAGCACATTATTACCGTTGAGGTCCGGATGATTGACAATCCCGGTGTCGACCACTGCGACTACCACGGTGTCTGACCCGGTTGTGCGGTCCCATGCGGCAATAAGGTTCGCTGCGCCCGCTGCGGGCGCCGACGTTGTCTTCGCCGGCTGACCCATTGGTACTACGACGTTGCCGGGGTAAATGCTTGCGGGCGGAAACAGATTCCACTGCTTCAACGCAAAATCGGGTTCGGTCGGCGCAGCGAACGGCCTCATCGCGACGTCTGGCTCTGCATATTCGACCATCGGATCACTTGCTAAACGCGCAGCAACAGCACGCGCATCCGAAAGTGTCATCGGAGCGTCGAGCGCGACATGCGAGGAGCTATCACTGATCTGCCGGACTGCTTTGACGCCGACGCCGGCCATATTCGACAGCGATCGCACGTACGCACCGCCCTGAGCCTGAGCGAGCTGCGATCCCGTCGCACGCATCTTCACGATCAGCGCACCGACCATCTCCTCGCTCGCCGCTTGCGCAGGAGCCGGCAGACGTAACAGCGCTGCTTGCTTGGCCGTGATTCGCGCACTCGATTGTGCAAGCGCTGCGGGCAAGGCAACGCTTGCGATCGCAGCGACTGCGCTTAACGCGACTGCACTTAAGACAATTTTGTTAGGCAACACGGTAGTTCCTCTCGCAAAGTTCGAGCTATCGCAAGTGCAGATATTGGATGCACCCGATGCGCGCAATCGCCCGATTAACACCGAAATCCGGTGCGCGTACGAGCCAGTCCTCAGTGAAATGAGCTTACGTGAAGAGGCCGTTGCGGAGACTCACCTGCCGGTCAGCCAAAAGGTGTACCGCGCCCGTTTTTTTCAGACGATGCCGCGCTGAAATCAAACGGCACTGCGGCAAGAGCGCCGGTTGGCGCCTTGCCTCGCAGCTGATGACTATTCGCGGCGACGGATCCGTACTCCGAGCATCAGCGCGCTCAGAAGTACCAATTGCCAAAGCGGAGCGGCGCCGCCACCCCCGCCGCCGCCCGTAGGCGGTGGCGAACCGCCCGGGGGTGTACCGCCCGG
>JBGSWX010000363.1:0-7404 GCA_041751695.1 Burkholderiaceae bacterium
GCGCGGATCCCTCGATGACGCTGCCCGACAATGGTGTTTTCTCGGTCCACCCTTCATCCGGCTTCCAGCGCAACATCCGACCGCTCTGACCGGCTTCTGCCTCGACGGTGATAAACAGTGCAGCGGTCTGCGCGACCATCGATGTGACCCTGCCTGCGCTGCCCGGCCACCCGGGATGCGTGAACCAGCGCGCATCCGCAATTGACAGATTGATCGCGAGCAGCTTCGGTGCTCTGTCTGCAGTGCCGGCGACGTACAACGTGTCGCCGAGCACAGCGCCCTGCGCTCCGAAGAGCGGCATCGGGAGCGGTGGCACTGCCTGAAAACGCGGCGACCCTCCAGCCACCATCAGCGATTCGATCTTCTCGACCGGGCCGCCGCGCTGAGAACCGAGCAACAGAAATGTTTGACGCCCGCTGCCCGCCATGCCGAGCACTTCGCCATCGAGACGCCGCTGCGTGCGTGTCCAAGTGGCGAGGCTGGGGTCGATTGTCCATAGAGCGTCGGCACTCAGTGCTGCGGGTCGCCCATCGAGCAACAGCAGCTGCAAGATCGAGTCGGGAATCGATGGCAGCGCTCCTGCCTTGATCGATACCAGCGGCTCGGCCGACGCGGAACCGATTGCACCCGGCAGCAGCAACACCGCTGCGGCGCGAGCGAGGAACAAGCGCACAGCGATCATCGGCCGGGAGTCGAGCGTTCGCCGGTGCGCTGGTTCACGCACACTCGCCAGGCATAGTGATCGCCCTCGCCGCCCGCGCCTACCGCCTGCAGATGATTGGTCAGCGCCTTGCGCCATGCGTCGGACGTGTTCGCATTGGTCATGTGCGGCATCTTCGAATGGTGGAACGTCACGCTGCCGCGCTTGATCGGGCAGACGACCGTTCTGGCTTCGTCGACATCGCACGTGATCAGATCGCTCTGCACGCCCTCCACCGAGCGGTGGGTCAACACACCGTCGAGATGACCGCCATCGATGAAATGCATGCAGCCGTTGCGCGCGTCGACGTCGTGCAGCGGGATCCAGCACGTGATGCCCTTGTCGAGCAGGTTGCGGCCCCAGTAGCCCTCGTCCTGGTGCCAGTAGGTCGGCACGCTGTTCGCCGGCGGCTTGGCGAGAAACTGGTCGTACCAGAATTCGAGCTTCAGATTCATCAGCACCGAGCCGAACTCGACCAGCCACTTGCGAAACGGCTGATCGCCGATCTCTGGCCACACCTTCGTCGGTGAACCCTGAACGATGCGAAACGAGCGCTGCGCCTTTGATTCCTTCTCGTCCCACGCCCAGTCGTAGGCGAGGCTCTCCTTCTCGGTGATGATGCGTTGGCAGCGGCTTTCGATCTCGTCCAGGTCGCCTGGTGGAATTGCGCCTTCGACAACGAGCCAGCCATGACGCTTGAAAGAAGCGAGCTGCTCCGGCGTTGCGCTCGGGTAAGTCATTCGGTTTCCTTTTCTGCGACCTGCATCCACGTCAGACGCCACGCTCCGTCCTTGCGCCCGCCGGCTTCGTAGTACGGGTGGAATGTCAACGGCGCGCGGCCATCGAGATGCAAGCGAATCGCAGGGCCTTCGTATCCCGGTGCGTCCAACAGTTCGAGCGTCGGCTGCTCCGCAAAGCGGACGGTCTCCTCCATCTTGAAGCCGTCGATCAGATCGGTCGCGTAGACGAGCGGGCCGCGCGTGATCGCGGCATAGTCATAGCGCATCACCTGTTGGCGCACAGGTGAGCCGTCCGGCGCTACTGATTCCTGGACGTTGCGGTTGGACTTGCGGTGCAGACGCGCCGTCATCGGAAAGGTCAACGCAATCTCGTCGCCGGCTTGCCACTGTCTTTCAAGCGCTGCGAACGACCCGGCAGCGTGCTGCAAGCCAGCGCCGTTTATTGCGACGTCAGAGCCGGCAGACCAGGCGGGAATACGCACGCGGATCGTGAAACGCGCAGCTCTCGATGGAGCAACGCGAATTCGGATGGCGGCGTCGAACGGATAGCGAGTCGATTGCTGCAGCTTGACCACGCCCGCACTTGAAGTTGGCAGCGATACTTCGCCTGGTCCGTACAGACTGACCGTGATCTCATCTTCGCCGGTCAAGCGATAAGCGATCTCCGGCAACTCCTCGAGTGCCATCGCTCCGCTCGACTTGCAGCAGCGCCAGTAGGTCGTGAACACGCGCGCGCCGTTGGGAAACGAGTAGTAGTTCCAGTCTTCGCCGTCCGGCGCCTGCGCGCCGATCAGATCGTTGTAGGCGGAGCGCTCGATTTCGTCGGCGTACTTCGCCGCGCCGGTGATTGTGAGCAGCTCGCGGTTGAGTTGAATCCACGCGAGGACCGAACAGGTCTCCACGTAGCCATAGGGACTGAAGACGCCGGCGGAATTGAACACCTCGCGCGAACGCTGCGCGACACCACCCCAGGGGCCACCGCCCTCTGTCAAGTGATGGCTGCGAATGCTTTCCCACACGTTGATTACTGCTTCGAGGTAGCGCGCTTCGCCGGTCGCGCGGTGCAGCTTCGCCAGTCCGACCAGGTTCCACGCGAGTTGATATGCCTTGCCGGTGCCGATGTCGGACGCATCCGCCCCGCCGAGTGCGCGCGTAAGCAGGTTCAGCTCCGGACGGCGCTCGGCTTGCTCGACGATCAATTGCGCGAGGTCGAGATACTTGCGCTCGCCCGTGGCGAAGTGCAACTCCACAGCGGCGTCGAGGAACACCGTCGCCGACATACCGTGATGATTGCCGAGGCGCGTGATGTCGATGCCGCCGTCGGTGAGCGTGGTCCAGCAGAGATCGCCGATCTTGCGTGCGGCGTCGAGATACTTTGCGTCGGGAAAGTGCTTGTGAACCTCCAACAGCCCGAGGACCACATAGCTGTGAGTCCAGATGTCCCACGTGCGACGGCTCGGGGCACCGTCCCATGTCCGCTGCGGCGGCGGTTGCGCGTGCATGAAGCGCCGCTCAGGCGCATAGGTTCCGAGATATCCGTCGAGCTGTTGCACCGACACGAGGTAGTCCGCTACACCCCGCACGTTTGCAGCCAACGTTACGTCTCCCGTGCGTGCCGCGGCTTTTGAGGCGGCGTAGAGCCACTTGCCCGCGTGCTCGCCGTACCAATCGCCTTCGTGGTTCTGCGCGGCACGCGCCGGAGCGAACAGCGCAACCGCCGGACTCTTCTCGTCGGTGATGAAGCGGCTGAGCCGCCCCGCATGGTTCGCCGCCAGCGCCTGGCCGAGAATTCCCTGCAGCCGCACTTGCTGCACCGTCATTGCAGATACCTCGCGACCGCTTCGATCTCGTTAGCGCTGAAACCTTCGGCGAACGGCCGCATCGCGCCGTGCGTCAGCGTCTCGACGATGCGCTCCGGCGAGCGCTTCGCGATCAGCGCCCGGGGCGGAATGTTGCCCTGCGGCTGGTCATGACAGACCGCGCAGCGTTGCTCGTACAACATTTTTCCATCGCGCGCCGGCATGTTGTTCGATATGACGCGCGCCGCCGAGGCAGGCGAAGGAGCGTCGGACGCACGGACGACTCGGCGGCCGCCGATACCAAAGGCTTGAATACGGTCGGTGCCGACGAACACCGTGCCGCGCGCAAACGCCGGCTCGTTGTATTTGCCGCTGGTGAAAAGTTCTCCCGGCTCGCTCTTCCACAGCAACGCGAGCGTCATCGCGTCGAATGCGTAAAGCACGGGCTTCGGCGGGTTCGGTCCCGCGAGCGATGCGGAACGGCGCGCGTTCTGATCGAGCACCCACACGATCGCATCGCGTGGGCCGTTGCTGGTGACGAACGGTGAGCCGGGATTCTCGAATGCGAAGCGCATCTCGCGCTGGTCGATGCGCAAGTGCGCGGGCTTGCCTGGCACCGTCACGACCTCGAGCCGCACGAGCGACGGCGCGATGCTGTCGGGCGAACCTTCCTCCTTCTTCGTGCTGCCCGTGACGAACACGAACGACTTTCCGTCGGCGTTGCGAAAGTACGCAGGCACCGAACGGCCACGCGCCACGTCCAGCGCGGCGTCTTTCTCCGAATAGGGTCCGAAGACGTTCAACGGCCCGCGTTTACCGAACTGCGGCTGGTCTTCCGGCGGCAGCAGCGAGGTGTCGCTGGAGGATTCGTCACTGCACGGTGGCCTGCGATCGAGTCGCCCCGGCAACCGCGCACGATCGAGGAGGTAGGCGTTGCCTTGCTTGCCTCCCATCACCATCAGCCGCGGAGTAACGGTCTTTGATGCATCGAGATCAGGCAGCAATGCCGCGCCGCCGGAGCCGAGGTCGATGTCCATCTTCGCCGTGGCGCAGTGGTTAAACGGCGTGTACGTTCCGCGCAGTACGAAGCCGCCTGCCGCGGAGTGCGACAGCATCATTACTGATTGAGTCCAGTCGTGCGCGCGATCGACATAGCCGTTGTAACCGGTGCCGGTGACGACGAACACCCTGCCGCTCTTGTCAACGGTGGGCCCGCCGGCGCCCCAGATACCGCCGCTGCCGCGATGGGGCACGGCCTGCGAGGCGAACGCACTCGCTACGCGCGCTTTATGAGTATCGACTGCGACGATCCATCCGGTTTCCGTTTCGCCGAATGCGATGTAGAGCCAGGCTCCGTCGGGGCTCAGGTTCAACGCGCCACGCTGGACGCGAAAGTCGAAGCGGCGTGTCGGCGCGACGGCTGGTCCGGTGTTTTTGTTGACCGCGTTGAGCTTCTGTTCGTCCAGGCGCACCGGCCAGCCTGCAAGCACTGAACCGCTGCCGAGATCGAGCGCGTACGCCTGCCAGCGATTGTCGGGATCGCAATGCGTGACGTAGATGCGCTTGCGGTCGACATCGATGACCGGCGTGCTTAGAACTCCGGTCGGAACTCCGTCGAGCGGCGCGGGCTGCAGCCTGCAGGGTGCGCCCAGGCGCGTGCGCCAGAGGATCGTGCCGGGCGGCACGTCGCGCGTCCTGAACGCGTTGATCGCGTACACGAAGCCAGTGTTGGTCGCAGCGATGACGACCGGAAACGTAACGCCCTTGTGCTCGCCGGCTGTCAGTCGTACCCGGTCGACGTAAAGCGGCGAGGCGTAAAGGCGCGGCGCCTGGCCATCGACTCCGTCGAGCTGCGGCGTTTCCCACACCAGCCCGAAGGGTCCGTTGGCTACACGCTGGGGCGTAAGCGTGGTCTCGTACGCATTCCAGCCGGTACGCTGCGAGTCGCGATGGAACGTCAGCGTATCGGCCTGCGCGCCCCAAACTTCAGAGGACTGCGCCATCACGGCGAGAGTAAGAAGAAGCCTCGCCTCACGCAGCATCGACGACGCAACGAAAGCCGATGCCGGCCGACCGATCCCGCGATGGCGCCGTCAGCAGATACTTGCCGTGCTGATCGAGTTGATACGCCTGCGGGAAATACCAATGCGAAGTCTGCGGCAGGTAAGCGCTGCCGCCGCGCACTGCCGCGGCGCGCGTGTGCTCGTCGCGGAACTCGTCGGTCCATTGCCATACGTTGCCCACCAGGTCCATCACACCGAACGGGCTCGCGCCCTGCGGATGCGCAGCGACGTCGGCGGGAATCGGCATCTCGCGCGCGGTGCTCTTCGGCGGCATGTGCAACACATTCCAGTCGTTGCCCCACGGATAGAGACGCCCGTCGTCGCCCTGCGCGGCGTATTGCCATTCCCATTCGTGCGGCAGGCGCTTGCCGGCCCACTTCGCGTAGGCACGTGCGTCCTCGATCGAGACCCACGTGATCGGCTTGTTCTCCCACCCCTTGCGCGGCCTGCCCTTCACCCAATCGCGCACGAAGTTGTGATCGTCGCGCGGGCGATAGCGGGTCGCCTCGATGAACGCGTGAAAATCGGCGTTCGTGACCGGATACCTGTCGATATGGAATGCTTTCATCGTCATGCGCCGCAGGTGCGCGCGGCGCGCTGAGCTCTCCCACGGGTACTGAAAGTCGAGGCCTTTCCACATGTAACCCTCGATCTCGATACCGGAAACCTTGAAGGTGAACTCACCTGCAGGAATAGTGACCATGCCCGCCGGTGCTCTCTTCGCAGCCTTCGTCGGCTCGATCTGCACGATCGATTGCGGCAGCGCCTTCCATTCGTTTGAAAGCGACTGCAGCGGCTGCGCGACCTTGCGCAGCCGCTTTGCGAAATCGCGCCAGCCTTCAACGTCCTTCGTGCTCGCCAGCACCGCACCGAAACCCTTCGCTTCGAGCGGAACGTCGACGTACGCTGTGCCGCCCTCGATGCGCGGCGACAGCTTCACGCCGTTCCAGAGATCGTGGTACTGCGCGCCCTTCATGTGCGCCACGACGAGCTGCTCGCCGGCCAACTCGTATTCGTTGCGATTCACGATCGTCCACAACGTCGAGCGGTTGATCGGGAAGCGGCTTGCGAACACGCCCTGCTGCAGCGCCGACGCATACGGCTCCCAATTGTGACTCACGAAATGATCAGGGAACGCGCGCAGAATCATCGCGAGCCGCCGCAATGTTTCGCCGTCGCGCGGAGTAAAGCCGTTCCACACGCCCCACACGTTTTCCCAGGCGACATAGCCGATGCCGTTGAACCACATGTAGTGGAAGTCGTCGGTGCGGTCGCGCGCCCAGCGGTTCTCGATGTTGATCATGTGGCGCGGCTCGAGCCACTTCAACTTGGCGACCGCCGGCACTATCTCTGTCCAGGTCTTGCCCCACGTCTGGTGGTTCCACATCAGCTGCTCGTCGGCGTACGGCACCGACTCGGGCTGGAACACGAGCGGATGCTTGAGCTTCTGCGACGCGATCAGGAAAGAGCGCGGCACGCCGTTGTAGGTGTCGCCGTTGACGCCGTCGGCGCCGACTTCCTTCGCGAGCTTCGTCACCGCCTCCCAGTCGGGCACGCCTTCACCTTTCGTGCCGTTGTCCCACGCCATCGTCGGCAGGAACACTTTCACGCCGCGGCGGTGAAAATCGTCGATCGCGCGCTTCAGTCCGCCGACGCCGCCGGGAAGGTGACGCGCCAACTTGGTCTGGTTGCGGTCGTCGATCCCGATGTTGGTGTACACGTACCAGATCAGCACGCTGTCGATACCGCCGTAGCGCGCTTCGAGGTCGTCGAGGTAGCGATCGACCGTGTACTTGCCGGTTATCGGGTCGTAGAAGTAGCGGTCCTCCACCATCATCTGCACGTGCACGAAGTTGCGCTGTGACCACGCAAGTTCCTTGCGGCGGTACTCCGAGTCGTCGTAACCCATGCGAATCAGATGCTCGGTGCGCCACACCTTCATCTCGGCGAGCCATACCGGCACGGCAGCGTTGACGTCGATGCGCCACTGTCCAATGTTGGCCATCGGCCAGCCCGGCGCCTTGCCCGGCGTGGGCAGGTGTTGCCCGACGGTGTGCGGCAGCGCGTATTCGCCGTACTGGGCGATGGGTGCGCGCTGCGGC
>JBGSWX010000364.1:0-5047 GCA_041751695.1 Burkholderiaceae bacterium
CTTGAAGGCCAACAAGCTCGCCGCACCCAAGGACTGGGATGATTTGTTGAAGCGCGAATGGTTCGGTCACGTCGCGATGACCGCGCCGTCTCGCTCGGGCACGATGCACCTGACGGTCGAGACGATCCTGCAGGGCGAAGGATGGGATGCCGGCTGGGGCAAGGTGCTCGAAATGGCCGGCAACAGCGCGCAGATCACGGAGCGCAGCTTCGGCGTTCCCGACGGCATCAACAACGGTCAGTTCGGCGCGGGACCGGTGATCGACTTCTTCGGTCTCGCCGGAAAATATTCAGGCTTCCCGGTCGAGTTTGTTTATCCGGCGCTGACTTCGATCGTGCCGGCGAACATCGCGCTCGTTGCCGGCGGAAAAAATACAGCCGAAGCAAAGAAGTTCGTGCAGTACACGTTGAGCCAGCCGGGCCAGGAGCTGCTGCTCGATCCGAAGATCTCGCGCCTGCCGGTGCTCGCGTATTCGAGCTTCGGCAACAAGATTCCCGCCGGATATCCCGACCCGCAGGCGATCGTCAAGCGTGCGAAGGTCAACTTCAATGCGGATCTATCCGAGGATCGTTACTCGGTCGTGCACTCGTTGTTCGATCAGACGATCACGTTCCGATTGAAGGAGCTGCAGGCGGCGACGAAGGCAATACACGATGCCGAAGCAAAGCTCGCCGGCAAGAGCAACTCGCAAGCGGCCGACCTGATCAAGCAGGCGCGCGCGCTGGCGTTTGCGCCGGTCGTTTCATCATCCCTGGCGGGGCAGAAAGACTTCCTGAAGGTGTTTGCATCGAACAAGAAGGAAGTCGCCATCTCGAAACAGGTCACCGGCCTCGAAGAAAGCTGGAACCGCAAGGCGCGCGAGAGCTACTCAAAGGCAATCGAACTCGCCCAGCAAGCGTCTGCGCTGATCAAGTAGCCGTCACGTCTCTATGGCAGTGACGCCGGCCGACGCCCTGCCGGTTGTACCAATCCGCACCGGCATTCGCGTGCGGCAATTTTTCGGCGCCTCGTGGCGCTCATACGCAGTCCTGTGCGCGATTGCCGCGTTCCTGCTCGCGCTGCTGCTGATTCCGGTCGGCGCGGTATTCATCACCGCGTTTCGCGATGGCGACGGCAGCTTCACGCTCGGCCACTTTGCAACGTTCTTCTCGACCGGCCTGATGCGCGAGTCGTTCGGCAACTCGCTCTATGTGGCGATTGCAAGCGTCGTCGCCGCTTCGCTGATCGCAACTCCGCTGGCATACATCACCGTGCGCTTCCAGTTTCGCGGTGCGCTTTTGATCCAAACACTCGGCGTGCTGCCGTTGATCATGCCGCCGTTCGTGGGTGCGGTTGCGATGCAGCTGATCTTCGGCCGCTCGGGCTCGGTCAATCTCCTGCTCGGCGAGACGCTCGGCGTTTCGCTTCCGATCATGCAGGGGCTCACCGGCGTGATCTTCGTCGAGAGCCTGCATTACTTTCCCTTCATCCTGATGAACCTGATCGTTGCGCTGCGTGCGATTGACGGCGCAATGGAGGAAGCGGCGCTCAATCTCGGCGCCAAGGGATGGCGGCTCTTTTCGCGCGTGGTGTTTCCGCTCGCGCTGCCGGGGTATCTCGCGGGCGCCGCACTCGTTTTCATCAAAGTCTTCGACGACCTCGGCACGCCGCTGGTGCTCGGGCAGACCAACATGCTGGCGCCGCAGGCGTATCTGCGCATCACGCAGGTCGGGCTCGAAGACCCGCTCGGCTACGTGATCAGCGTGATCATGATCGCGTTCTCGATCCTCGCGCTGTGGCTGTCGATCCGCGTGATGAAAGGAAAGGACTATTCGACGCTGCAGAAAGGCGGCGCCGGCATCGCGCGGCGAAAGCTGTCGCGCGGTGAGGCGTGGCTCGCATACGGCGTCATCGCGCTGGTGCTACTGGTGGTGCTCAGCCCGCACCTGGGACTATTCCTGCTGTCTTTCGCGCGCGTCTGGAGTTTCTCGGTGCTGCCCGACGACTACACGCTGGCCAACTATGCGACGGTATTCGCCGACAGCACCGGCATGATCACCAACACGCTGCTCTACTGCGGGTTGGCCGCGACGATCGACGTCGTGATCGGCGTCGCTATTGCGTATCTGATTCTGCGCACCCGCATCCCCGCACGCCAGTGGCTTGACTTCGCTGCCAGCGCCGCGATTGCCGTACCGGGAATCGTGCTGGCGATCGGCTACCTGCGCACCTTCCAAAGCTTCGAGATCGGCGGCGTGCCGATTACGCAAACGTGGCTGCTGATCATGCTGGCCTACTCGGTGCGCCGTCTGCCCTACGCGCTGCGCTCGTGCATGGCCGCGCTACAGCAGATCAATGTCAGTCTCGAAGAAGCTGCAGAAATGTTAGGCGCCAGTAAGTGGCGCTCGGTGCGACGCGTCGTGATCCCGCTGATGGCCGGCGGCATCCTTGCCGGGTTCGTCTCGAGCTTCATCACCGCCGCAGTCGAGCTCTCCGCAACTATTCTGCTGGTCGTCAAGGAATCGCAAGCGCCGATGAGCTACGGCATTTATCTGTACATGCAGTCGATCTCCGGCCGAGGTGCCGGTGCGGCGCTCGGTGTGCTGCTGGTGTTGACGGTCGCGGTCGGCACTTATCTGTCGCACATGCTCGCCGACCGCGCCAATCGCAACCTGGAGCACGCATGATGAAAGCGGTAGCAGTCGAGTGCATCGGCATCGGCATCGCGTACGGTTCCAATCAGGTGCTCCAGGACATCACGCTCGCGATCGAGCCCGGCGAATTCTTCGCGCTGCTCGGACCTTCCGGCTCGGGCAAGTCAACGCTGCTCAGACTGATCGCCGGGTTCAATCAGGCCAACCGCGGCCGGCTGTTGGTCGACGGACGCGACATCAGCGGCGTGCCGCCGCACGCACGCAACATCGGCATGGTGTTTCAGAGCTACGCGCTGTGGCCGCACATGAGCGTGTACGACAACGTCGCCTTCGGATTGATCGAGCGACGCGTGGCGCGCAGCGAGATCAAGCGGCGCGTAGCAGAAGCGTTATCTCTCGTCGGGCTCACCGACTACGCGCAACGCCGACCGAACCAGCTCTCCGGAGGACAACAGCAACGAGTGGCGCTGGCCCGCACGATCGTCATCGAACCGCAGGTGTTGTTGCTCGACGAACCGCTATCGAACCTCGACAAGAAACTGCGCGAGCAAATGCGGCTCGAATTGAAGCGATTGCAGCGCACGCTCGGCATTACAACAATCTTTGTCACGCACGATCAGGAAGAAGCGATGACCACCGCCGATCGCATGGCGGTGCTCGATGCGGGTGTGCTGCAGCAAGTCGGCCGGCCACGCGAACTATTCGACACTCCTTCGAATCGCTTCGTCGCAGAGTTCGTCGGCAGTACCAACCTGATCGCTGGTCGTTACGACGCAGTTCGCCATGTCTTCGTCACCGAGGGCCTCGGCGACATCCCCATACATGCGCACGCGGAAGGCAACGCGCTGTCCATTCGGCCCCACGCGCTGGTGATCGCCGCCAACCGTAGCGCGCACGGCATCTGGTTCGAAGGCGAAGTCCAAGAAAGCGAGTTCCTCGGCGAGTTCACGCGCTACCAGGTGCGAGTGGGTCAAGCGCTGCTGACGGCAGATGCACCGCACCTGTCAGCCACACCGATCTACGAGCGCGGCGCCCGCATACAGGTCGCCATCGATCCGGCGGAAGTGCGCGTGCTCAGCTAAGTCATTTGCTGGATTTTCTGGTTGGTTATATATCTGTATTCATACATACTCCCGTCGCTAGGCCCGCACTGGACAAGGCTCTTCGACCAAGGTGAAGAATTGGTTAATAAGACCGCGGTCGCCTGGTTATCAGTTAACCGCTTGATAAAACAAGTTAGACGCTTATGGCCAATAAGATGTTGCTCGCGCTTCGAGTCTCGGTGAACGGACGCCTGATTTGCGTCGCCGCCTTAGAAGATGGTGCGGTTACAGCAGGCGTCTCAGTCGTAGGTCACAAAGCTCCGGTGGCGCGCTCCAAGCGGGAACCGGCATACGCTTCGCTTGACACCAGTGGCTTTCGCGAGACCGTCCACTCGCATGTTCACCCTTGGTGGACTTCGTCCGCTGAGAGGCTGAGCGTGGGAGACGAAGTGTCAGTCGTTGTCGCACGTGTTGCAGCTTCAGAGATATCACAACCGCTTGAAACGCACCGAACCTCGAAGGCAAAGTTGCGAACGCGTCTAACTCGTCGCTCAAACCGGACGTCGCGCAAGCGCGGCGCCGCTTAGCTTTACGTTAGACCCCGACTAGTGCCGCAGTCTTGGTTGTCACAGTCCGTCTCGAGCGCCTTCCTTGAAGCGTTTCGCCGCTGTAATCCCATGACCGATCAAGATGCGTCCAAGCACTTCATGGCGTTTCCGGCAGTGGTGTGCGCCGCCTTTTCAGCAGAGGTAGGGTTGAAGACGATGCTGAAACGCCATGGCATCTCGGCAAAGGGGCACGACCTCAGAGCACTTCTCAGAAAGTTGCCCTTGGAGCAACAGTACGCAATCTTCGAGGCTACCGGAATGGCCCTCAAAGAGTTTGCTATCCAACTCGCGCACTCCAGGCTGGCGTTTGTCGAATGGCGTTACATCCATGAAGAAGAGCGTGAAATGTTTATCAACGTTGGCTTCCTCGGCAAACTTGCCACGGCCGTGGAAACAATTGCTTTGCGTACCAAGGCCGATGTGGTGGTCTAACTCATCGTTCGAGAGCCGACGCTCTGCGAGCGCGGCTCAACTCAGACGTTCGGCGCACGGAACCGACGACGCCAGCGAAATGCTGTAATTGGCCATAGTTGCTCTGGAGGCTGCAATGACGACTCTCCCAGAGACGAAGTACGCGAAGAGCGGCGACTACCACATCGCGTATTCAGCGATTGGCACAGGACCTCTTGACCTCGTCTTCATGCACGGCTGGATATCGCACATTGAACACATGTGGGAAGAACCCCGTGTGGCGCGGTTCCTGGACCGCCTCGCGTCCTTCAGTCGCCTCATCTTGATCGACAAGCGGGGGACGGGAATGTCG
>JBGSWX010000365.1:0-1656 GCA_041751695.1 Burkholderiaceae bacterium
AGTGATGGACCGGTCCGTGCCCGGAGCCGACCGAAAGTTGGTCGGCCTGGCGCAGTGCTTCGGTCAGATACGCCTTCGCCTGCCGCGCCGCTTCCGGAACGTCGCCGGCTTGAGGCAGCAATGCGGCGAGCGCCGCCGACAGCGTGCAGCCGGTGCCGTGTGTATTTTTTGTTGCGATGCGCGGCGCGTTCAGCTCAATCATGCGATCACCGTCGGTCAGCAAATCGAACGCGTCGTCGCCGGGCAAATGACCGCCCTTCAGGTAGACCCAGCGCGCGCCACTGTGAGGCATCAACTCGCGCAACCGCTCGGCCACGCGATACATTTCCTTGATCGTTTCCACCGCGCGCGACTGCAGCAGTACGCCAGCTTCGGGCAGGTTCGGCGTGATCACGGTGGCCAGCGGCAACAATGCCTCGCGCAGTACGCCGATCGCTGCTTTCTCAAGCAGTACATCGCCGCTCTTAGCCACCATCACGGGATCGAGCACGCGATGCGGCGTGTTTTGCGCGGCGAGCCGTTCGGCGACAACCGCGATCACCGCGGCCTGTCCAACCATCCCGATCTTCAGTGCGTCGATGCGCACGTCGGCGTACAGGGCGTCAATCTGCCGCGCTACGAACGCCGGATCGACCGCGAGCACTCCCGTGACGCCGTGCGTGTTCTGAGCGGTCAGCGCCGCTACGACGGCACACGCGTAACCGCGCTGCGCACTGATCGCCTTGATGTCGGCCACGATGCCGGCACCGCCCGAAGGATCGACGCCGGCGATCGTCAGCACATTGGGTATCGCGGCGGGCTTCATCGGCGCGAGCTTGCCACATCGCGCTTCGATGCGACGGAACGCACATATCGCGGCGTGAACTGCAGCGCAAACAACGCTCGCACACTGTGCCGCTGATAAACTTTCCCAGCTTTGCCGCAGAGTGTTGGAGATTGGGGAGACGGGGTCAATGCACGTGGGGTTCGACGTCGAGAAAGCGCGTTTCAACATGGTGGAGCAGCAAGTGCGCACGTGGGACGTGCTCGACCAATCGGTGCTCGACCTGCTCTTCGTCGTCAAGCGCGAAGACTTCGTGCCCGCGGCGTATCGCGCACTGGCGTTTGCCGACATGGAGATCCCGCTGCGCATCGACGCCTGGGACAGCGGTGAATCGATGTGGGCACCGAAGGTCGAAGCGCGCATCCTGCAGGAGCTGGCGATCAGGTCGAACGAGCGCGTGCTCGAAATCGGCACCGGCTCGGGCTATATGGCGGCGCTATTGGGGCACAAGGCCGACGCCGTCGTTTCGGTTGAAATTGAGCCGCGCTTGAAAACGTTCGGAGAAACCAATTTGCGGAACGCGGGCGTGCACAACGTGCGTGTCGCGCAGGCTGATGCGGCCCTCGGGCTCGCGAGCGATGCGCCCTACGACGTGATCGTGGTCACCGGCTCGCTGCCGATCATTCCGCCCTCGTTGACCGATCAACTGAAAGTGGGCGGCAGGCTAGCGGTCATTGTTGGCGATGAGCCGGCCATGGTGGCGCAGATCGTTACGCGCGTCACCGCAGACGGCTACGACACACTGAACTTGTTCGAGACGAACGTGAAGTCGCTGCAAAATGCGCAACGGCCGTCGAGCTTCAGATTTTGATGAAGACGCTCTCTGCGCCGGA
>JBGSWX010000366.1:0-7540 GCA_041751695.1 Burkholderiaceae bacterium
CTACACGAAGGCCGATTCCTTGCTGGTCAGCGTGTTCATGAATGTCTTCAACGTTCACAGCAACCGCTCGCCGGTCGACGGCACGATCGAGCGCGTCGACTACCAGGCCGGCACGTTCGTCAACGCCGACCTCGACAAGGCGTCGACCGAGAACGAACGCAACGCGCTGGTCGTCTCGATGCCGGGTGGGCAGCGCATCACCGTCGTGCAGGTCGCCGGACTGATCGCGCGCAGAATCCTGTGCTACGTGAAAGCAGGTGAGGCGTTGGCGCGCGGGCAGCGCTATGGGTTTATCCGGTTTGGGTCGAGAGTCGATGTGTACCTGCCGCTGTCGGCGACTCCGAAGGTTGCGGTCGGCGACAAGGTGTATGCAACCACCACGGTGATCGCAACACTCTAATGCGCTTCCGCCGCCGCAAACCGCGCCCGTTCGGCCTGCAGGCTGCGCCGGGTCTCGACGAAGCGCCGGGTGTTACGCGGCGCCGCCGCGGCATCTACCTGTTACCAAACCTGTTCACGCTGGCCAATCTGTTCGCGGGCTTCTTCGCGATCGTGCAGGCGATGAACCAGAGATTCGAGCTGGCCGCGATAGCGATTTTTGCGGCGCTCGTGCTCGACGGCATGGATGGCCGCGTGGCGCGTTTGACGAATACGCAAAGCGCGTTTGGCGAACAGTTCGATTCGCTGGCGGACATGACGTCATTCGGCGTCGCGCCGGCACTGGTGATGTACGAGTGGGCGCTGCAGGATATCGGCCGCTGGGGATGGGCCGGCGCTTTCGTGTACTGCGGCGGCGCGGCGCTGCGGCTCGCGCGTTTCAACGCCAACCTCGGCGTGGTCGACAAGCGATTTTTTCAGGGGCTTCCGAGCCCTGCGGCAGCCGCGCTGATTGCGGGCTTTGTGTGGCTCGCGGTCGATAACAAGTTTCCGATTCGCGACGCGTGGCTGCCGTGGGTGGCGTTTGTTCTGACCGTGTACGCCGGCTTCACGATGGTGTCGAGCGCGCCGTTTTACAGCGGCAAGAGTTTTCAGCTCGGGCGCAGCGTTCCGTTCTGGGTCATGGTGGTTGCGATTGCGGTGATCTTCATCGTGTCATCGGACCCGCCGATTGCGCTGTTCACGCTGTTCTGCTGCTACGCGCTTTCGGGCTATGTGTACTGGGCCTGGCGCTGGTACCGGCACCAACCGAATCCGACCAAGCCGGTGCCCGTTGCAAAGCCGCCGCCCGAACCCGCGCAATCGGAGTAGTTGTTGCCGATTGCGTTTCGGCCTATAGTCGCCCGCACATGATTCGCATCGATCTCCGCACACGAATTTCGGCACCGCCGTGTTTGCTCCCGCCGTGTGTGCTCCATCCTCGGCTGCACTCGCTGCTGCTTCTGCCGCTGCTGCGCCCCGCGCGCAGATAACTCACTCCCACAATTTGTGTAGTACCGCGCCTGAGCCGCGAGCCGGGCGAGGGAAAACTTCGACCGTACTTGCCGGAGCCATTCATGACCGACCGTCTGATCATTTTCGATACCACCTTGCGCGATGGCGAGCAAAGCCCGGGCGCGTCGATGACAAGGGAAGACAAGCTGCGTATCGCCAAGCAGCTCGAGCGGCTGAAAGTCGACGTGATCGAAGCCGGCTTCGCGGCGTCGTCCAACGGCGACTTTGACGCGGTCAAGTCGATCGCCAACACGATCAAGGACTCGATCGTGTGTTCACTGGCGCGCGCCAACGATCGCGATATCAGCCGGGCAGCGGAAGCCCTGACGGGCGCGAAAGCCAAGCGCATCCATACATTCATCGCAACCTCTGCGCTGCACATGGAGAAAAAGCTGCGCATGTCGCCGGAGCAGGTGCACGAGCAGGCCAAGCTGTCGGTGCGTTTCGCGCGCCAATTCACCGACGACGTCGAGTTCTCACCGGAAGACGGCTATCGCTCCGAGCCCGACTTTCTGTGCCGCGTGCTGGAAGCTGCAATCGCCGAGGGTGCAACGACGATCAACATTCCCGATACGGTCGGCTACGCGGTGCCCGAGTTGTACGGACAATTCCTGCGCATGCTGCGCGAACGCGTGCCGAACTCGGACAAGGCCGTGTGGAGCGTGCATTGCCATAACGATCTTGGCATGGCGGTCGCCAACTCGCTGGCCGGCGTGATGATCGGCGGCGCGCGCCAGGTGGAGTGCACGATCAACGGGCTGGGTGAGCGCGCGGGCAACTGCTCGCTCGAGGAAGTGGTGATGGCGGTGCGCACCCGGCGCGACTTTTTCGATCTCGACGTCGGCGTCGACACCACGCAGATCGTGCCGGCGTCGAAGCTGGTGGCCAGCATCACCGGATTCGCAGTGCAGCCGAACAAGGCGGTGGTCGGCGCCAATGCATTTGCGCACGCGTCGGGCATTCATCAGGACGGTGTGCTGAAGGCGCGCGACACCTACGAGATCATGCGCGCAGAGGATGTCGGCTGGAGCGCCAATAAGATCGTGCTCGGCAAGCTGTCGGGACGCAATGCGTTCAAGCAGCGCGTGAACGAGCTGGCGATCCCGCTCGAGAGTGAGACCGAATTGAACGCCGCGTTTGCCGCGTTCAAGGAACTCGCCGATCGCAAGTCCGAAATCTTCGACGAAGACATTCAGGCGCTGTTCTCCGATGAGTCGGTAACACCGCACGATGAGCATTTCAAGCTGATCTCGATGATGCAGAAGTCCGAAACCGGAGTGCGGCCGCACGCAAAGATCGTGTTCTCGATCGGCGCCGAGAAAGTCTCGGCCGAATCGGAGGGCGACGGCCCGGTCGACGCGTCGCTAAAGGCGATCGAAAGCAAGGTCAAGAGCGGTTGCGAGCTGCTGCTTTACTCGGTCAACGCGATTACGACCGGCACCGACGCGCAGGGCGAAGTCACCGTGCGGCTGGGACGCGCCGGCCGCATCGTCAATGGCACCGGCGCCGATCCGGACATCATTGCGGCTTCCGCCAAGGCGTACCTGAATGCGCTGAATAAGCTGTATATGACCGGGGAGCGCTTGAATCCGCAGACGTCGGCGGCGCGCTGAACCGCGCTGCCGATCAGGTTGTTGTGGCTCCCGCGCCATTCGTCGCGTCGGCCGCGTCGCGTTCGAATGCAGCGGTGGGCAGGCTGAAAGTAAATGTCGTGCCCACATTGAGCACGCTGTCGGCGTGGATCGTGCGCCCGTGCATTTCCAGAATGCGCTTGGCAATCGCAAGGCCGAGGCCGGCACCCTGGGTGTTTTGGTCTGCAGCGCCTCTCGCCTTGAAAAACCGATCAAAGATGTAAGGCAGGTCTTCCTGCGGAATGCCGCAGCCGGTGTCGCTGATCGATACCTTGACGGCGTCGGGGTCGCGCGCCGCGTGGACCGTAACCTCGCCCTTTGCGGGTGTGTGGCGGATGGCGTTTTGAATCAGGTTCTGCAGCACGCGCTCGATCATCCCGATGTTGCCCGACACCGGCGCCAGATCGGCATCGATGCGCGTTCGCAACCGGACTTCTTTTAGCCCTGCTGCGAGTTGAAATTCCTCGACGACATCGTGTACCAAATCGGCGAGCGAAAAGACTTCCGGTTCGAGTGGCGCCGCGCGCGACTCCAGTTTGGCAAGCTCGAAGAGTTCCGAAACGAGCTTGTTCAGGCGCTGGCTGCTGCGTGCCGCCGTCTCCAGATATTCGCGCCGCTGTGCGGGCGACAGTTCGTCCCCCTTTATCATCAGCGTTTCGAGATAGCCGTGCAAAGCCGTCAATGGCGTGCGCAGATCGTGCGACACATTCGCGATCAACTCGCGTCGTAAATGATCGGTTTGCTTCAAGTCGTCTACCTGCTCGGATATCCGCTGTGCCATCTGCGCAAAGGTGACATCCAGCTGATCGATCTCGTCGCCCGTGACCGGCGCCGCTTGACTGTCCGGTGCCGGCACCGCGAGCGTGGCTCGGCGAAACTCCTCTACGCGGCAGTTAAGCTGCCGCAGTCGGCGCGTGATCGACCAGAACAGCAGGAACCAGGCGAGGAGCAGCACCGCCGCCAATGCGACTGCAAACAGCCGGGTGCGAAGGAGACGGCTTTCGACGAGCATGTCGGCGATCGATTCATATTCCTCGCCGCTCAGCACGACGTACAGGTAGGCTTCAGGCGTGCCTTGCAGCGGAATCGGTGCCGCCGAAAACACTTTCAGCCGAGAAAGATCGCGCGGGTCTTCTCCCATCAGCGGAAACATCGAGCCGCCCGCAAGAAATTCGCGCACTGGCGCGAGCTGAACCGCGCGGCGTTTGACGCGCTCTTCAGCAGCAGAGTAGGTGAGAATGGAGCCGTCGTTGTCCAGCAGATAAATCTCGATGTTCGGATTGACCGACATCAGGTTTGCGAAAAGCTTCGCGAGTGCGCGCCGATTGACCTCGTCTCCTCTGGCGAGCTTGTTCGCTTCTACAAGGTAGCGCGCCAGGTCCCGATTCAGTTTCTGGTTAGCTTCGTCCAGATGCGCTTGCGAGCCGCGAAACGTCAGTACGCCGTATCCTGCAACGACGGCCACGAGCGTGCAAAAGAGCAGCAGCGCGAGTCTGCCTGACAGCGAGTGCAGCATGCGCGCCTGGCGTTGCTGCGCTACGTGCCGGCCGTCGAAGAGTCCGGCACGAGTTGATAGCCGACGCCGTGCACCGTACGAATCAGCGACGGGCGCGCCGGATCCTTTTCGATTTTCATTCGCAAGCGGTTGATATGCGTGTTGACCGTGTGTCGATAACCTTCATGCCCGTATTTCCAGACCGCCTCGAGCAACGCCGCGCGGCTGTAGACCTTGCCCGGATGCGACGCGAACTCGGCTAACAGCGCGAACTCCTTGGCGCGCAGATGGATCGGCTTCTCCTTGATCGTGACCTGTCTGCGTTCGGTATCGATCACCAGACTGCCGACGCGAATCATGGAAGTTATCGCCGCACCGGTTGCTTGCGCTGCGAGCGCTTCGAACCGGCGGCAAATGGCCTTGACCCGCGCCTGCAGCTCGCGCACGCCGAATGGTTTGGTCAAGTAATCGTCGGCGCCGAGTTCAAGGCCGAGCACGCGATCGAGCTCGGTTGATCGGGCGCTGAGCATCAATATCGGCGTGTAGGTGCTGTGGCGAATGAGACGCCGGCACAGCTCGATCCCGTCGACACCAGGCAGCGCCAGATCGAGCGTGATCAGGCTGAAGCTTTCATCCTTCGCAACCTGTTCGGCGCGGGTTCCGTCGTGCACGACGGTGACTGCGAAGCCGCAGTCGGTCAGGTGCATCTCGATCAGGCGGGCGATGTCCTCATCGTCTTCGACCACCAGGATGCGCTGGCTCGAAGCTTCACGGGCGCTGCCCGTCATCGGCATGTCCGATTTCTCATGCAGACGCCGAGAGCAAATAGCGAGCCATGCTGAAATACTCGCCCTGGACAACTGACGGTATCCCGCGCTCGGCCGCCATGCTTGCGGTAACGTGGTCAATCGCAGCGCTTAGGCCGTTACATCCGGCCGTGCTGCCTTAACCGCGCGGAGACATCAATGGGCGACACACTCTGGAGCATCGACTGGAACGGCATTTTTACGCCGGAAAACTCGTTGGGCGAATTGTTCGTGCGAGCCACGATCATGTATTTCGTGATCTTCGGGCTGCTGCGGCTCGTGTTGAAAAGGCAGGCCGGCGGCATCGGCACGACCGACGTTCTGGTCATTGTTTTGCTGGCCGAGGTAGCGGGCAACGGCTTTGCCGCGGAGTACAAGTCGGTCGTGGAAGGCGCCGTGCTGGTCGGCACCATTTTGTTCTGGAGCTACATGCTCGATTGGGCGGGCTACCGGTTTCCGGCGTTCGAGCGCATTTTGCGCGCGCCCACACTGGTGCTCGTTGAAAACGGCAAAATCCTGCGCAAGAACATGAAGGCGGAGCTAGTCACGATGGAAGAGTTGATGGCCCAGTTGCGCGAGAAGGGCATCGAGGATTGCGCTCAGGTGAAGAGGGCGTGCATGGAGGCCGACGGCATGATCAGCGTCATCAAGATGGACGCGTGAGCGGTCTGCGGCACGTGCGCGCGAGGACGATTGGCCGGTGGATCGGCGCGCTCCTGGCGCTGTCTTTCGTTTTTGTTCAGACGCTGCCCGCACACGGCGCTGAGCCGATTCGCCTCGCGATGATCGAGGCGTTTTCAGGTTCATTTGCCAATACTGGAGAAGCGGTCGCGCGCAACGTGTTGTTTGCGGTCGAGCGCGTCAACGCGCGCGGCGGCGTCAAGCTGCCCGGTGGCGCGCGCCTGCTGCAGCTCGAAACGTTCGATTCGAAAGGTCAGGTCGAAGAAGCGCTGACGATGTTCCGCCGCGCAACCGATGCGCGCATTCCGTTCGTCCTGCAGGGCAATTCTTCGGCGGTGGCGGCGGCGTTGATCGATGCGGTGAACAAACACAATGAGCGCGCGCCGAAAGAGCGGGTGTTGTTTCTGAATTACTCCGCGGTCGATCCGGCGTTGACCAACGAGCGCTGCAGCCCGTGGCATTTTCGTTTTGATGCGCACGTCGAGATGCGCATGGCGGCGCTGGTCGAGGCGCTCGCGTCCGATGCTGCGGTGTCGAAGGTTTACCTGTTGAACCAGGACTACAGCTTCGGGCAGCAAGTGGCTGCGAATGCGCGTGCAATGCTCGCGCAGCGCGCAAAGGCCGTGCGCATCGTCGGCGACGAGCTGCATCCGGTCGGCAAGGTGCGCGACTTCGCGCCGTATGTGGCGAAGATCAAAGACAGCGGCGCCGATACCGTCGTCACCGGCAACTGGGGCAACGATTTGACGCTGCTGGTGCGAGCCGCGCGCGAGGCCGGGTTGACAGTGAGCTTTTATACGTTCTACGGCAACGGGTTGGGTGCTCCCGCAACGATCGGCGACGCTGGCGTCGGCCGCGTGCACGCGGTGGCCGAGTGGCACCCGAACGCTTCGCCTCTGTCCATGGAGCGCGTGTATCAGGAGTTTCGACAGCGATTTCCAGAGTCACGCAACGATTTTTTTCAGGCGCGCACGATCGTGATGATCGAGATGCTGGTGCGCGCGATCGAAGCGGCGGGCAGCGACGAATCGATCGCGGTAGCGCGTGCGCTGTCCGGAATGAGCTTCAGCGCCGCGCAGGGCAATGCGCTGGGCAGTGTTTCAATGCGCTCAGCGGATCATCAACTAATCGGCCCTTTGGTCGTCTCGGTGATGGACAAGCAAGGCTCACCTGGCGTGCGCTACGACGTCGAGGGTAGCGGTTACGGCTTTCGCTCGAGCTTGGTCGTTTCGCCTGCGCAAAACGAGCGTCCTTCGCGTTGTTTGATGGCATGGCCGGTGCGGTAGTTGCGATTTCCTCATGCAGCAGCGGCTGGCGCAGCTGCGCCGCCTACGTCGTCGGGCGCTAAAGCGCCAACCACTGCGGTGCTCACAACGCCGGCGCAAAAAAAGCAACCGTGTCAAGCGGCGTTATTGAAGGAAGGTTTCCAAGGCTGTTTGGATTTCAAGACAGCATTCAAGATGGTGAGCAGTTTGCGCATGCATGCGGTCATCGCC
>JBGSWX010000367.1:0-3533 GCA_041751695.1 Burkholderiaceae bacterium
ACCACCAGCTCACGCGCGATCGTGTTCGATCGGCGCGGCCGGATCGTCGCCACCGCGCAGCAAGAATTTCGGCAGATTTTTCCGCAACCCGGGTGGGTCGAGCATGACGCTGCGGAAATCTGGTCGACTCAGCTGCAATGCGCGCACTCCGCATTGCGTCAAGCCAGCGCGCGCGCGCGCGATGTTGCCGCGATCGGCGTCACTAACCAGCGCGAGACCACGGTCATCTGGGATCGATCGACCGGAACACCGATTGCAAACGCGATCGTCTGGCAGGACCGCCGCACGGCCGCGCGGTGCCAGGCGCTGCGCGAGCAAGGTGTCGAATCGCGCGTCACCGAAAAAACGGGGCTGCTGCTCGATCCGTACTTTTCCGGAACCAAGATCGAGTGGCTGCTCGATCACGTGCCGGGCGCACGCGGGCGTGCCGCGCGCGGCGAGCTGGCGTTCGGCACGATCGATACGTGGCTGATATGGAACCTGACCGGCGGTTTACAGCACGTTACCGACGTCAGCAACGCGTCGCGCACACTGCTGCTCGATCTTGCCTCTCTCGCGTGGAGCGACGAGCTGCTGGCGCTGTTCAACGTTCCAAGCGCCGTGCTGCCGCGCGTGACGGCATCGAGCGAAGTCGTCGGCACGACTCTGCCCACGCTCTTCGGTGCACCGATTGCGATCGCGGGCAACGCCGGCGATCAACAGGCGGCCACGTTCGGCCAGGCGTGCTTCAGCGTGGGCATGGCGAAGAACACGATCGGCACCGGCGCCTTTTTGTTGATGAATGTCGGCACCCGCCCGCAGGCTTCGAACAATCGACTGCTGGCCACCGTCGGTTGGAAGCTCGCGCATCAGCCCAATGAGCCGCAAAGCATTGCGTACATGCTCGAAGGCAGCGTGTTCGTCGCCGGTGCAGTCGTTCAGTGGCTGCGCGACGGCCTGGGTCTCTTCGCGCGGTCGGACGATGTCGAAGCGCTCGCGCGACAGGTCGACGATCACGGCGGCGTGTTCCTCGTGCCCGGCTTCGTGGGATTGGGCGCTCCGTACTGGGATTCGGATGCGCGCGGAACCATCGTCGGATTGACGCGCGGCACGTCCAAGGCGCATATCGCGCGCGCCGCGCTGCAATCGATCGCCTTCCAGTCGGCCGATGTGCTCGCAGCAATGCAGCGCGATGCGCATCAGCCGCTGACCGAAGTCAGAGTCGATGGCGGCGCCGCCAGAAACGATTTGTTGTTGCAGTTCCAGGCCGACATCACCGGCGTTCCGGTCGTGCGTCCCGAAGTGACCGAGACGACCGCGCTGGGCGCCGCGTACCTTGCCGGATTGGCGACAGGCTTCTGGAGTGGTGTCGAAGAAATTTCGGACCTGTGGCGAGCCGAGCGCCACTTCGAGCCCGCGATGCAGGCTTCGCAGCGCGACGAGCTGATCGCGCGCTGGCATCGGGCAGTCGAGCGTTCGCGGCGTTGGGCGGGGTGAGCTCCCGATCACGCGTCTACGGTGTGTTGGCTCGCCAATAGCTCGGTCTGCGCCTGTGGTGCGCCACCGCCAAGACGGTCACGGTGCTTTCGAGCACTTCGTAGACCACCGAATATGGAAACCTGCGCAGCACGCGCTTTCGGGTACCCTTTTCGTCCGCTGCGGCTGCGAGGGGTGCCGTCGCTATTCGCTCAATGGCATCAAACACGTCGGAGCGAAATGCATCTGCCGCAAGTGCGTTACGTTCGCGATACCAAGTGAATGCGTCGCTAATGTCACTTTCAGCCCGCGGAGCAAGCGCAATGACGAAGCGGCTCACAAGCCCTTCAGACGAGCGTGGGCCTCATCCCACGGTACTGATTGCGCTGCGCCGGAGCGCAATTCGTGTCTCCTGCGCTCAATCTCTTCCGCCCACGCCCTGGCAACAGTAGCTTCATCGTCTCCGTCCAGACTGTCGAGCAGTGCAACTACAATGGCCGAGCGTTCGTCGGGGGCGAGCGCTAGTGCCTCGTCAATCAGGTGATCAACACGAGCATTCATGTCCTTCAGTTTAGCAGCGCACTTCGAGGTCATGGCTTCTAAATTATCGTTCGCGAGCACACGCTCTTCGAGCGCGTCTTGACTCTGCCGTTATCCATCATCGAACGCGAGCATTTGCTCGCTCAGTTGCGCGAAACAAGCCCGTGGGACGTTGTCATCATCGGCGGCGGGGCGACCGGCCTTGGCATCGCACTGGACGCAGCAGCGCGCGGCTTTCGCACGGCGCTGATCGAAGCGCGCGACTTTGCCAGCGGCACTTCGAGCCGCAGCACCAAGCTGATCCACGGCGGCGTGCGATATCTGGCACAGGGCAACGTCAAGTTGGTTCGCGAGGCGTTGTCGGAGCGCGCGTTACTCCTCGCGAATGCGCCGGCGCTGGTGCGGCCGCTGAAGTTCATCGTTCCGTGTTATCGGCTGTTCGAGCGCGAGGTCATGCGATTCGGCCTGGGCGTGTACGACGCGCTGGCTGGCAAGCGCGGCATTGGCGACACGCACTGGCTGTCGCGCGCAGCGACGATTCGCGAGTTGCCCGGCGTAAAGGCCGATGGCCTACGCGGCGGCGTCGCCTATTGGGACGCGCAGTTTGACGACGCGCGTTTGGCGATCGCGCTAATGCGCACAGCGGTTCGCATTGGCGCAGCCGCAATTAACTACGTCGAAGCCGACGTGATCAAGACAATGGGCGGGCGCGTTGGTGCGATCGTTGCGCATGACGTTCAGACCAAGGAGCGCTTCGAATTGCGGGCGAAGGTCGTCTTTAATGCCACCGGCGTATGGGCCGACGAGCTGCGCCGGCGTGCAGATAGCGCTGCGCAGCCGTTGATCACGGCGAGTCGCGGCTCGCACATCGTGCTGCCCGGTTCGTTTCTGCCGGGGTCGACCGGCATGATGATTCCCAGAACGACCGATGGCCGCGTGCTGTTCGCCATTCCGTGGCATGGCCGGTTGATGATGGGTACTACCGATGTCGCAGTCGATGGCACCACCTGGGCTCCCGAGGCGTCGCGTACTGAGCTCGAGTTCCTTATCGAAACCGCCCGCAGCTATCTGCAATCGCCGCCCTCTACACGCGACGTGATGGCGACCTTCGCCGGGCTACGGCCGCTTTTTTCGCCGCGCGCAGTCAAGGCAACGAGGGCGATTTCGCGCGAGCACGCTATCGTGATCGAGCACGAAAATCTGTTGACGGTGATCGGCGGTAAATGGACCACGTATCGGAAAATGGCGCTCGACGCGCTCGATCAGGCCACCAGCGCAGGATTGCTCGACGCACGGCCGTGCAGTACTGCTCATCTGCAACTCGACGTGAGCGATGCAAACGAAGAGGCGTGCCGCGCAGCCGAACTGGCGGCACTCGACACTGAGTCCAACCGCAGCAACGCCATCGAAGCGTTCGCCATCGCCGCTGCTCGGCACGAGCAGGCACGCTACGCAGACGATGTGATCGCGCGGCGACTTCGGGTTGCGTCACTGGATACAGAAGCCGCCGCTCGATTGCACCCTATCGTGGAAGCAAC
>JBGSWX010000368.1:0-6784 GCA_041751695.1 Burkholderiaceae bacterium
CGCCAGCGTGTCGCGATCGTCGAGTACGCCGGGCCCGAGTTCGGTTTCAAAATAAAGCCGGCCGCTTTCGTCGGCAAACGCCTGCCGCAGTTCGCGCGGATGAGTACCGGTGTGCGTGGCGAGCCGCTTGAATTCATCGAGGCGGTAAATCCAGGGGGCAATTTCGAGCGATACGTACACTCGCTGCGGCCCATTTTGAAAAAACCAGTTGCCGCAGCCGTCGTTCATGTAATTCCGGCCGATAAATTCGTTGATTGCCTCGTTTTCGACCGGATCGTCCTTGATGCGCCAACTGCCGCGGCCGTTGAGCGATAGCCAACCGAAAACCGCCGGCACGTTCGGCCATTTGGCGATTGCCTGTTTCACAATGTCATCCATGCCACCTCCTTTAGCAGTGCCTTAGCGTAGCGGGTTGCGTGCCCGGTTGCCTATGGTTGGGGAGATCCATGCCGGGAAAAAAAATGATGCAGCCGTTCGGGAACGAAGTCGATGTTTCCGGGCCAGGGGCCGCGAGGGAATCCCATATGGCCCCCCTCGGCAGGCTGGTCCAGCTCGACCAACGGTGAAACCTGGTCAACCCGCGGCAGGCTTTCCCTAGGGACGAATGGATCATTCAGAGCGTTGAGCAGCAGGTACGGTATGCGAACCATTCCCAACCCTGGCTTGGCGGAAGCTCTTTCCCAGTAAACCTCGACATCGCGAGAGCTGTCCTCGACATCGTGAAAGCCGTGCACCGGCGCCGTGTATTCGTTGTCGAACTCGTAAAGATCGTGCGCCTCGCGCATCCTTTTCGCGTGTTCGCTGTCGCGCGCCAGATCGGGAAAGAGCCGCAGCTTCTCCTCCACCTTTGGCCTGAGCGTGCACAGGAAATGGCGGGTGTAGATCTTGTTGAAGCCACTACGCAGTTTTTCGCCGCCGGCCTTCAGGTCAAGCGGCGCGCTGATCGACGCGGCAGCAGTCACAAACGATGCACTGTCCCCGCGTTCGCCGGCCCATTTTGCCAGCATGTTGCCGCCGAGCGAGACACCGACCGCGTACAGCCGTGCCTCCGGCCAACGGGCGTGCACCGCGCGCAAAATCCAGTCACCTTCCTTGTAATCTCCTGCGTGGTATGCACGCGGCAAACGATTCATTTCGCCCGAGCAGCTGCGGAAATGCACCACCAGCGCCCGCCAGCCGCGATCGGCGAAAAAACGCATTGTCGACCGCGCGTAATGACCGCGCGAGCTGCCTTCAAGGCCGTGAAACAGTACTAGCAGCGGCGCATCGGTCGCGACCGGCTCGGGCGACGCAAAGTCGATGTCAATGAAATCACCGTCGCGAACGAAGTCACCGTCGAGAGTATCCCAGCGCTCGCGCCGATACTGAACGGCCGGCCGCCGACGCATCAAAAACGCCGGCACGATCGACTGCAAGTGGCCGCCGGGTAGCCACCAGGGTGCCACGTATGGGCTCGAGGTCGGATCAGCAGTTTCGCTAATGAAGGACACCGGGGTTGTCTCTTGGTTCGCTGGTAGCATCGCCGCCGTCGGGAGCGGCCGATGCGTGGTGCAGAACCATTTTCCAGCCGGCCGGCGTTTTGACGTACACGTTGGTAGCGAGCACGCTCACCACCTGGCGCTTGGTGCCCTCACCGACGACGACTTCTTCGACGACGTTATGCAGTGCGACGGTCGGCGTCTCGAGCGATTTCACCAGCGTGCAACGCGCTTCGACCGGGCCGTTGGCAAGTATCGCCGTCCAGGATGACTTGACCGCCGCATAACCAGTCAATCGCGGTCCGCCCGGATGAATGCACACGACGTCATCGTCTTCGAGCCAGAGATCGACGACGCCTTCGCTATCGGCGGAGTCGAGCGCTTCATAAAACGCCTGTTCGCATTCGTCGGGCGACGACAGCATCACAGGCTTCGCAAGTCGCATCGCGCGCACCTAGAGAAGGCGGCAATCGCAATCAGTGATCTTTGACGACTTCACCGGCCTTCAGCAGGTACACGGTGCCGCAATACGGGCACATCGCCCGGCCGGTCGTCGTCACGTCAAGAAACACGCGCGGATGATGATTCCATACCCGCATTGACGGATTCGGGCAAAAAGCCGGCAAGTCACTGGACTGTAACTGGACGATCGGATCTTCGCTGGTCGCGCTCATTGGCACTGCCTTCGTTAACTGGGGTGAGCCACTGCTTGTATTTCGGAGCGCGGCCGTTGACCGCCTCGAAAAACAGGCTCTGGATTTTTTCGGTGATCGGCCCGCGCTGGCCGGCGCCGAGAACGCGGCCGTCGAGCTCGCGAATCGGCGTGATCTCGGCTGCAGTGCCGGTGAAAAACGCTTCGTCAGCCAGATAGACGTCGTCGCGCGTCATCGGCTTCATCGTCACGGGGTAGCCCAGATCGCGCGCAAGATCGAGCACGCTGGCGCGCGTGATGCCGGTCAGTCCCGACACCATCTGCGGCTCGAATACCTGACCGTCTTTGACGATGAACAGATTCTCGCCGGCGCCTTCGGCGACGAAGCCTTGCGTGTCGAGCAGCAGTGCTTCGTCGTAGCCGTCATTGACCGCTTCCATGTTGGCCAGAATCGAATTGACGTAGTGGCCCGCCGTCTTGCTGCGCACCATCGACACGTTGATGTGATGCCGCTGAAACGACGACGTCTTGACTCGAATTCCCTTGACCAGGCCTTCTTCACCGAGATATGCGCCCCACGGCCACGCCGCGATGGCCACGTGCACCTTGGCGCCCTTCGGGCTGACGCCCATCTTTTCCGAGCCGTAAAACGCCAGCGGCCGCAGATAACACGAGTCGAGCTTGTTGACGCGCACCACTTCGCGCTGCGCCTCGAAAATCTGCTCGCGAGAAAATGGAATCTGCATCATGAAAATCTTCGCGGAGTTGAACAGTCGCTCGGTGTGGTCCTTCAAGCGAAAGATGGCCGGGCCGGCTGCCGTGCTGTACGCGCGCACGCCTTCGAACACCGCCAGGCCGTAGTGCAACGAATGCGTCAGAACATGTGTAGTGGCGTCGCGCCACTCGACCAATTTACCGTCGTACCAAATCAACCCATCGCGGTCGGACATCGACATTTGCTCGTCTCCCGGAACACTTCTTGAAGCTCCGGCCATTCTAGGCGAACAGCGGCTTCTTATAATCGTTGCAGATGAAGGCATTGTTCGGCTCGCGTCCGGAGCTCGCGCGAGTACGGCGTGAGGGATTCACGCGCGGCATTCGCACCGTGGCGCCGCTGCTGATCGGCACGGGGATCTGGGGCCTCGTGACCGGCGTTGCGATGGTCAAGGTGGGGCTCAGCACGACGCAGGCGATCGCCATGACGTTGCTGGTGTTCTCCGGCACCGTACAGCTCGCGTCGCTGCCGCTGATCGCAGCCGACGCTCCACTCTGGGTCGTGATGTTGACCGCCGTGGTCGTTAACCTGCGATTCGTCATCTTTTCGGCGGGGCTGCATCCATTTTTCCGCAACTTTTCAATCGCACGCAGATGGCTGCTCAGCTACTTCATGGTCGATATGAGCTTTGCGATGTTCCTGTCGCGGTTTGCCGACGCACCCCGCGACGAGCGCGGGACGACCGAGCAGGTCTGGTTTTTTCTCGGCATGAGTGCGGGCAGCTGGATCGTGTGGCAGACGATGTCGATCATCGGCATCGTGCTCGCAGCAGGCGTGCCAGCTCAATGGGGGCTCGAGTTCACCGCGGTCCTTGCGCTGATTGCGATAGCGCTGCCGATGATTGCCGGCAAGCCGGCGCTGGTGGGCGCAGTCACCGCGGGTGTGATCGCTGTAGTTGCGGCGGGCCTGCCGCTGAAGCTGGGGCTGCTGGTGGCGGTGGTTGCGGGCATCGCTGCCGCGATAGGCGCAGAGATCATGCTCGAGCGGCGCGCAGGTAGCACGGGGAGAGCGTCTTGAGCAGCCTTGAAATCTGGCTGGTGATCATCGGACTGACACTGGTCACGATCCTGATGCGCTCGAGTTTTCTGATGCTCGGCGACTATTTTCCGCTGCCGGAGAGAGTGCAGCACGGCTTGCGCTATGCGCCCGTGTGCGCGTTGATCGCGCTGGTCACGCCGGAGCTCTTCCTGACGCAGGGCGCCTTCAGTTTCTCGGTTGAGAACCCGAAGCTGGTGGCGGGGCTCGCCGCGGCTGTTATCACACTGACCACGCGCAGCATGATTGCTGCGATGGCGATCGGCATGCTGATATTTACGGTGATGCGGCTGCTGCCGGCGGCGGCGTGAAGACCGAATTCCAAAGTCGAGTGACCGCCGCGGCTTCGCGCTCGACTTCCTGCGGAGCCACACGCGCGCGGTCTGCGCCGTTGAGGCGCAAGCGGTGCTGAATGCTCCGCAGTATGCGGTAGGCATTGGCCACTTCGCCCGCCAGCGGCGCATCGACCAGATCCAGCTCTCCCGCCATCTGCAGCAACGCGATATTCCCGGCGTTGCGCACCAGCTCGGAATGCGCGTGCGCATGTGCAAGCACCAGAAACTGCACGATGAACTCGACGTCGACCATGCCACCGCGGTCGTGCTTCACGTCGAACAGCACGGTCGGGTTGGGATGGCCGTCGAGCATCCGCGTGCGCATTTCAAGCACATCGGCGCAGAGTTTCCGCACGTCGCGCGATTGCTTCAGGAGGCGGCGCCGCTCGGCTTCGAAGCGTTCACCGACATCTGAACTACCCGCCGAGTAACGCGCCCTGGTGAGCGCCTGATGCTCCCACGGCCACGCCCCGTGGCCGTCTTCGTTGCGCTGGTAGCGCGCGAATGCGGGCAACGACGACACCATCAGGCCGGCGTTGCCGTCGGGACGCAGCCGCAGATCGATCTCAAAGAGCTTGCCCGATGACGTCTGCGCCGTGAGCCACGTCATCAACCGGCGCGCCAGCATCGAATAGGCCTCGGCGGCAGCCGAATCGTCATCGTCGTACAAAAAAATCAGATCGAGATCGGATTGATAACCGAGCTCCTTACCACCGAGCTTGCCATACCCGATCGCCGCAAATCGAGGCACGTCGCGATGCCGCCGGGACATCGAGCGCCACGCGTACTCGATGGCCAGTGCAAGTGTCGTATCGGCGAGCGCGGACAAGTGATCGGCGAGCCGCTCGACCGTCAATCGGCCGTCGAGGTCGGCCACCAGCAGCCGGAAAACCTGTGCGTGATGCGCATCGCGCAGCACGTTCATCTGCCGCTCGTGATCGCCGTCGGCTTCGGCCAATTGCTGCCGCACGGCGGCCGACCACGACGGCCAATCCGGCTCGTGTTCGAGCAGGCGCTGATCGAGCAGTTCGTCGAGCAGAATCGGATGCCGCGCCAGATAGTCGGTGGCCCAGCGGCTGGCCGCCAGCATTCGCATCACCTTGTCGAACGCCTGCGGAAATTGGTTGAGCAGCGCGATGTAGGTGCTGCGTCCGGCAATCACATCGGCCAGTTGCGCAAACCGCGCGAAGTGCTGATCGGGCCCGATGTCGTGCGCGGCGCCGGTTTCGCGTGAACGCTCGATGGCCGTTTGCAACGCGCGTCGCAGCAGCCGCTCGATACCGGTGCGTGCGGGTCCCACGGTCGCCTGCACGCGGCGCGAATCGAGCACTGCACGCAGCCGCTGCGCGGTCGCCACCGGATCGGCGAAGCCTCTGGTGCGCAAGTCTTCGATCAAGGCCCCATCGTCGGCCACGCCTTGAACGTTGTGCAGAACAAACGGAGCTTCGTCTTCACGGGCCGCGGGATCGACAAACACGCCGTCGAACACGCCGGACACCAGCTTCTGGATAGCGCGATACTCGGCCATCATCGCCCGTGCGCTCGCCGCGCCCATCAGGCGCGCCACGCGCTCGCGCGCGACGCTGTCTTCCGGCACCCGATGCGTTTGCGCATCGTCAACATACTGCAGCGCGTGCTCGAAGTTGCGCAGGAACACATAGCTCGTCGCCAGCTGCTCGCACGTGATGGCCGGCAGCACACCGAGCGCGGCCAACGTGCTCAACGTTGTCAGCGTTGATTTGGATCGCAGGCCGGGGTCGCGCCCGCCGCGCACGATCTGAAACGTCTGTGCGATGAATTCAAGCTCGCGAATGCCGCCGCGGCCGAGCTTTATGTTGTCGGCGCGGTCCCCGCGCCGCGCAGCTTCGGCGCGGATCAGCTTGTGCAACTCTCGCAAAGCCGCGATCGCGCCGAAATCAAGATACTTACGAAATACGAACGGCCGCACGATCGCCTCGACCGCTTCACACTGCGCTTCAAACTGCGCGGGCGATGCGAATACGGCCCTAGAGACGACGCGTCCCTTCAACCACGCGAAGCGCTCCCACTCGCGCCCTTGCGCCATCAAATATTCTTCGAGCATCGCGCTGGAAACCGCGATCGGTCCGGCCGAGCCGTTCGGCCGCAGCCGCATATCGACGCGAAACACAAAGCCATCGGCGGTCACGTCGTTTAACGACGCGATCAGGTGCCGGCCGAGCTGCGCGAAGAATTCGTGATTGCTGATGCGGCGGCGGACGTTCTCGCCCTGCGTTTCGCCGTCTTCGTCGTACGCGAAGATCAAGTCGATATCGGACGACACATTCAATTCGCCGCCGCCGAGTTTTCCCATGCCGACCACGATCAAGTCCTGCGGAACAGCGTCAGCCCCGATCGGCGTTCCGTGCACGGCCGCCAGCTCGCGCGCGTGGGCGGCCACCGCGGCCCGTATCGAAAGCTCTGCCAACGCCGTCATCGTGCCGACCACTTCGGGCAGGTCCGCGCGCCCGGTTGCATCGCGCGCGATCAG
>JBGSWX010000369.1:0-16926 GCA_041751695.1 Burkholderiaceae bacterium
CGATCAGGATGGCGAGCAGCGTGCGCGGCACGCGCAGCTCGATCAGCACCAGCGTTGCGAGCGTCGATTCGCCGCGCACCCACTGCGCGATCGCCGAGCCGACGTCGAGCGGCGCGCGACCGACCGCGAGCGACGCAACGGACAGCAACAGCAGAATCAAAAGGAGAGCGCCGAGCAGCAACGAGGGTGCTACAGGCGCCGTGATCGAGCGCGCCGGAGCAACCGCTGCTTGCGTGCTCATCGATCGGCCGCGTTCGGCGGTAAAAGTCGCGCCGCGTGCCGCAGACGCTGCACGGCATCGACCAGACGCGGTCCCGGGCAACTCCACCAGGCAGACGGCACGCTGACTACACGAGCACCGTGATATCGACGCGCCAGCGCAGGATGGCGCAAGACTTCGTACGCAATCGCGGGTCCGCGATCTTCAGCGGGATTGACGATCAGCAGATCGGGCTGCGCGAGCAACAGCCACTCGAGCGGCAGCGCGCCGTAGTTGTCAATGCGCCGTTCAACCGCGAGGTTGCGCAGGCCGCCGCGGTTCAGCAGATCGTTGACCAGCGAGCCTTTGCCGATCGTGAATCCGTTCGGCTGATAGACCGCGGCGATCGGTGCAAGTCCGTTCGGCGCGACAGGCAATTCGGCGAGTCCGCTTCGAATATCGGCGACTAACTGCGCGCCGGTTTCCGGCGTGCCAAGCGCTGCGGCCACTGTCGTGATCTGTGTCAGCGCTTCATCAACGCTGGTCGGCACACCGAGTTCCAGCACCGGTATGTGGAGCCGGCGCAGCAGCGCGACCGCCGTGCGCGTCGTGTATGCACCGGCGACCACGAGATCGGGCGCGAGCGGCACGATGTCTTCGGCGAGTCCGCGATTGACCGGCACGGCGTGCGCCAGCGCCGACACGTTCGACAACGTCGCGTCGCGCGCCAGCCACGTGACCGATTTGACGGTGCCCGGCGCTGCCAGCCGCAACACCATTTCGTCGGCGCACAGGTTCAGCGAAACGACGCGCTGCGGCGCTGCATTGGCAGCGCTTGCGGAGCTCGCCAACAGAAAAATTGCAGCCGCGCACCGAATCGTCATCGCTGTCGAGATCGCATTGCCTAAAAACGCGCCCGCACGCCGGCGTAGAACGCGCGCCCGCTCGCTCGATATGAAAACACTTCTTCGTAATCCTGATCGAGCAGATTCTCGACGCGCGCCGTCAAGCTCACATTGCGCGTAATGGCGTACTGACCCGCAAGCCGCACCAGCGTGTAATCGCGCAGTGTCACGCGTGCCGACGTGAAAGTTCGAAAGTCCAGATCCTCCTGCCGTCCGTTGTGATCGACCGCGAGCGCGATCACACCCGCAGCGTTGCGCAGCGCGTAAGTGATCGCGGCCGACCCGACGTGACGCGGGCGCCGCACTTCCACCTGGCCGTCGGGCTGCTTTGCGTCAGTGTAGGTGTAGGCGACCCAGACCGTCAGGTCGGCGCTCGGCGCGTATTGCGCTTCGACCTCGACACCGCGCCGCCTGCTCTTGCCGCTCAGGTTCGCGACGCTCGAGCGAAACGTGGTTGTGTTGAATGTGCCGGCGATTTCATTTTCCAGATCGGCATCGAAGTAGGTGAGCGAAAGACGGCCGCTATCTGCGATGGCGAAGTCCGCGCCAGCGTCGAAGCCGCGCGATTTCTCCGGCTTCAAGCCCGGATTCGGATCGAAGCTGCCGGGTATGAAGCCGAACAGCTCGAAAAACGTCGGGTTCGCGATTGCGCTGCCGTAGCTGCCGCGCAGCTTGAGTCGTTGCCCAAGCGGCTGCGCCGCGGTGATGCGATATGTCGTGGCGTCAGCAAACAACTCGTGGTGATCGCGCCGCGCCGACAGCGTCAATGCGGTCAGCGACGGCAATCGCACGCGATACTCGGTCGCGACGCCCGTCTTGTCGTTGTCGCGATTCTGATTCTGCGTGGACGCGGGTGTCGGACCCTTGCTCTCGAACTGCTGCCGCTCGTGCTCGGCCGCCAGCGTCAGCGCCTGCGGCACGCTCGCACCGAAGCGCCACGTCCCTTGATAATCGAATCGCGTGCGCTTGCCCGCGAACCCGTTCGAGAAAACGCCATCGGCAAACGTGTCCTCCTCGGTTTGCGTGCGCGCAAATCCGAGTTGATGCTCGAGCACACCGGTCGTCAATCGACCGCGCAGGCGCGCGTCGAGTTGATCGCCTTCGCTGCGGCGATCACCGTCGACAATCAAGCCGAACGTCGGGCCGGGAGGAAATCCGAAGTCCTGCGGATCGAACTGACCGTGGCTGTCGCGGTAGCGCAGCGACGCGTCGAGCGCTGCGGCGGAAACCGGCGCCCAACCGGCGCGTGCATACAGCGTTCGATTGCGGTAGCCGTCGTCCTCGGAACCGAAGCGCGATACGTTCGTGCCGTCGGTGGTCAATGCGCTCGCCGACAACGCATAGTTCAAAGTCTGCGTCCCCCCGCGCACCGCAGCCGAGCCACCGTAGTTCGAAAACGATCCGCCTTCGGCAGATGCATCGGCTTGCACGCCCGGCGCGCCGCGCTTGGTGAAGATGCTGATCACACCGCCGATCGCCTCCGAGCCGTACAACACGCTCTGCGGACCACGCAGAATTTCGATGCGATCGATCTGCGCCGACAGCAAATGCGCGAAATCGACTTCCGACGTAAACGGATCGTTGATCTTGACGCCGTCGATCAGCACCACCGTGTGGTTCGCTTCGGCGCCGCGGATACGAACCTGCGTGACGGTGCCGATCGGGCCCTGCCGGCTGACCGCGATTCCAGGGACTGCACGCAGCGCATCGGAGACGAGGCGGATCTGTCGCTGTTCGAGTTCCTCGCCGCTGATGATGCTGACGGCGGAACCGGTCTCCGCCAAGGTGGCCTCGGTGCGGCTGCCGCTGATGATCACCCGCTCGAGTGCGGTCGCCGGCAATGTGCGTTGCGCATGCGCGCTGCCCGCGCACAAGTTCACCATACAAACAACCGACGCGCTCCACAACATCGCGTCGAATTCAACTTCCAGATTTTTTCTCATCGCTCACCCGCGTCAACGCGCGAGCGAGGAAGACTCGGTGAATGCAGCAACGGTGTCGCTGCACACCATCGCCCGCCGCGACCGCGCTGCTGAAGCCGCCGCGGAATGCAGCGGCTCGCCCGCCAGGCCGGTCTCCGGACTCGTCAGCAGCACGTGGCTACGATTCGCACCTTCCCGCGTCTTCGACGCAGTGGTAGAGCACGCGATCCGCTTGACTGACTTACCGTTGCGGGGGCAGTGCCGGCTTTAGCGTTTTACGCTTCACCGGCTTCCCGTTTCACCCGATGCGTAAACATCGGGCACCTGACGCAGCGCGACTATACCGCTGTCGGTCGGCACCTTTCTTGCTGAACCGACTGCTGCAGCGTCATGTCACAACGGAGAACAAATGCCTACCACCACGAATCAACGCGAACATCTGTACGACTTGCTGAAAGACTTCGATACGGCAATGCTCGTCACCCGCTCACCCGACGGCCATATGCATTCGCGGCCGATGGCGGTAGCCGAGATGCGTTCGGATGCCGATGCCTACTTTGTCACCGGCATCGACTCGCCCAAGATCGCCGAGATCAACGCCAACCCGAACGTGACGCTGACGTTTCAAAGCTCGAATCAGTTCGCTTCGCTAAGCGGGCGCGCGAGCATCGTGCGTGACCAGGCGTTGGTCGACCGTCTGTGGAAAGAAGCGTGGAGGATCTGGTTTCCTAAGGGCAAGACCGATCCCTCGATCTCGATGCTGAAATTCAGCGCGCAGGACGGCGAGTATTGGGACAACGCCGGTGCGCAGGGATTGAAATACGCATTCGAGGCGGCCAAGGCGTACGTCAAGGGCGAGCGGCCGAAGGACGACGAGAAGCAGCACGCCAAAGTCGACCTCTAGCGACGGCCCCTTAAAGGCGGAACTATCGGACTGGCGCCGACGCCGGCCCGCGCAACTTCAGGTAGGCCGCTGCGGCGATCATGCCGAACACCGGATGGATCAGCGTGGACACCATCCCGCCGCGCGACTCGAGCAGCCACGGAAACAGCAGCGGCGCGAACACGAAGTAGTTGACCACATAGATCCCGAAGCCGACCGCGACGCCGATCATCAGACCCATCGCCCAGTTGGACTTGCGCACGAGCCACGCGACGATCAAGCCGTAGATCAGCGAGAGCCCGAAGTGCACGACGGTTGAAACGCCGAACAGAAGCGCGTCGAAGGTCGCCGGAGGCGGCAACACGCCGGTCCCCATCAGGATCGCCGCCGTCATCCGCATATTGACCCAAACACTCTGGCCTTGCGCCAGCGCCATCGCCGCCAACAGAGCAAGATCGACGACACCGGCAGTCAAGCCCGCCAGCAACGCTGCCCTGACATCGACGCCTTGCCAGCGAGCGCGCCCGGTAGTGCTTAAGCTCGACATAGGCAGCGCTTATACAACATCAGCGAAGCGAGCAGCCTCTGCATTCAGTGCATACCGCCGTGACTCGCCCGACTAGTTTGGACCCAGGCCCCCGAAACCCGCGGCCGCTGACGCTTCGGCGTAAGCGCGGGTTCCTTTCGCCGGAATCGTCCAGAAATAGACTGCGCGCCCGCCGATGTTGAGGGTCTGTTCCGGTTTCCAGTCGCCCATCGCAAAGGCGTGCGAAACGATGCGCGTGCCCGGCTTCAGGTCTTTGAGCAGCTTTGGCAACAGCTTGATGTTGAGCGCCGGCAATAGATAGAGAGTCACCACCGTCGCATCGGAAAAGTTCGCTTCAAACAGGTCTTCATTGCGAAAGCGCACGCGATCGCCCACGCCCGCGGTCTTCAGATTCGCTTGCGCCTCCTCTATGCGTTCGGGGTTGATTTCGATTCCGGTCGCACGCGTCACGTTGTACTTTTGTACCGCCGTTATCGGAATGCGTCCGTCCCCCGACCCCAGGTCGTACAGCACGTCGCCCTGGCGCACCTCGGCGACCGTCAACATCGCGTCGACTACTTCCGGCGGCGTCGGGACATAGATCACATCGGGCGAGCGCAACTGCTTCGCCGGCGCTGTGGTCGACGCTGGCGCCGTCTGTGGACTCGCGGACTGGGCGTGCGCATCGGGCCACGCCGCGACGAGACAAAGCGTCATCGCCAGCAAGGAGGTTCTTGCCGTGAATTGCATCTTGTATTCCTTTTCTTGAACGGTTGGGACCCGACCGAAAGCGGTCCGACAATTTTTTAATCGGTGGGCAGCGGAAACACGCGGCTGTCCGCCCGCCCTCCTTCTTAGCAGCTTGTCACACGGAATTCATTTCAGGCAGTTTGGCGGCGAGCACGTCGACCTTGCGGATCTGTGGCGGTTTGGAAAAAAGCTCGGGCGCCTTTTCCATCAGTGCTTTGGCCACCTTGCCGGCCAAATGCGCCTGGCGACCCGCGTCATCGGCAAACGCATCGAAAATGCCGAACGTAGTCGGACCCAGCCGCAGCCCAAACCACGCGGTCGTATCCGGCTCGTCTTCCACCAGCGGCAACGCTCCGCTGACGAATTTCTCGACTTCGCTTTCCTTGCCCGGCTTCGCTTCCATTTCGACGTACAACGCGACCTTGACCATGCTTGCTCCTTGGTTGTGAGGAAACTCGTACTCGGGCACTAGTGGCCTGTAACAGCCAAATGCCTAGCCCGCCTGCCACGCCATCGACGCGCAGGGCGTCGTTGCAAATGCTCGCAATACCTGCGGGTATTGCTGTGCGTTGCGCCTAGCCCTGCACGCCGAGTGGCGCGTCCTTCGGTCTGGATTCGGCTGTTACAGGCCACTAGGAGCATCCAACGTTCCCGGCCGCAAACACTATTAATCGTTTCGTGCCAGGCGCGGCGGCTAAGCCGCTTGCTTTCGCGCCGGGCGTGGCGCAAACAACTCGTTCACCACCAGTGCACCGATCACCATCGCACCGCCGATCAAGGTGTACTTCGTGACCACTTCGCCCGCGCCCGCCCATGCCAGTATCGGTCCTAAAACGACTTCGAGAAGGGCCAGCAGAGCGACTTCGGTGGCCGAAAGGTGCCGTGCCGCGATCACAAGCAGCGTGCAAGGCAGTCCAAGCTGGAAAAAGCCGAGGAGCGCGAGCAACAGCACATCGCGCGGCTGCGCGAAAAACGGCAGCGCGAACGGCAACACGGCCAACGCAGAGATCGCCCCGCCGAGAAACACGGCAGGCACCAAATCTACTGCCTCGCCGCGCTTTTTCAGTATCACAACGTTGACTGCCGATGCGATCGGCGCTCCCAGTGCAATCACCATTCCAAACACGCTCGTGCTCGACTCGATGCGCAAGCTGCCGGCGAACATCGCGCCTATGCCGATCATCGCGATCACTATCGCGGTCCACGTACGAGGCGATATCGGCGCCTGCAGAACGGCGCGCGCCAGCAGCGCCGTGACCAACGGCGCGATCGCAAGCACGATCAACGTGTTGGCGGTCGAGGTCAACGTCAACGCCAGCATGAATGCCACGAACATCGTCGCCCACATGCAGCCTGATAGCAGCCCGGCGACCCCGGCGCGTCGCACAGACTGCGCGAAGTTGCGCTGGATCAACAGAAGGTAACCGGCGACGAAGATCGCCGCGAACAAACTGCGCCAGAAAGTGATCTCGAAGCGGCCATCGGTCTGCAGCTCGGGCGATAGATGCCGCGTGACTACGCCGGCGGTACTCCACAGCGCAGGCGCGATGACCATCAGCACGATGGCGCGGCGATGCGCGGCCGCCGGAGTCGGATTCAGAGAGTTACTTTCTTCAAGACAGGGTTACGCACGCCCATGTAGTTGATGAGGCGCTGCGCTACGCGGCGGCAGTTTCGCGTTGCCGGTGTGTTGCTTCGGCAAACTCTTCGACGATCTTGCGGCAGAACGCCGGCAGATCATCCGGGCTGCGGCTTGACACGATGCCCTGGTCGGTCACGACTTCCTGATCGAGCACGATCGCGCCGGCATTCTTCAGATCGGTGCGGATGCTCGGGAACGACGTGATCTTGCGGCCACGCACCACGCCGGCTTCGATCAACGTCCAAGGGCCGTGACAGATCACGCCGATCGGTTTGCCGCTTGCGGCAAAGTCGCGCACAAAACTTACGGCGTTGTCATCGCGGCGCAGATGGTCAGGATTGACCGTGCCGCCCGGCAATATCAGGGCGTCGTAATCGTCGATCGATGCTTCGGACACTCGACGATCGACCGTGAAGCGGTCGGCCGGTTCGATGTCATGGTTCATCGCCTGAATCTCGCCGTCCTTGATCGACAATAACTCGGTCGTTGCGCCCGCTTTTTCGACTGCCTCGCGCGGCTGCTCAAGCTCGACTTGCTCGACGCCATCGGCGGCGAGGATCGCTATCTTTCCCTGTAGTAGTTGTGCCATGGATGCTCCTTGCAAGAAGAATAACAACCGTTGTGGGAGTTCAGCTGCATCGTCGCAACCACCGCGAGCATCCGGCGTTCCTACAAGCGAAACAGCGGGTCTAATCCCTCCCTCGCGGAGGGAGGGTTAGGGAGCGAGTCGTCAATACTGCGCATGGCGCGCCAGCGAGAGGCCGCTACGCGGCTTCGCGCTGCGCGCGCTTGCGCTCGTGCTCTTTCAGATAGCGCTTGCGCAGACGAATACTCTGCGGAGTGATTTCAACCAGCTCGTCATCGGCGATGAACTCGACTGCTGATTCGAGCGTCAGCGCGATCGGCGTTACCAGATCGATGTGCTCGTCCTTGCCCGACGCGCGCACGTTGGTCAATTTCTTTTCGCGCACCGGATTGACGACCAGATCGTTCTCGCGCGAGTTGATGCCGATGATCATGCCTTCGTACAGCTTATCCCCGGGACTGACGAACATGCGCCCGCGCTCCTGCAACTTCCATAGTGCATAGGCGACCGCGTCGCCGTCGTCCTGGCTGATCAGCACGCCATTGCGGCGCTCGCCGACTTCCCCGGTGCGAACCGGGCCGTAGTCGTCGAACACGTGACTCATCAAGCCGGTGCCGCGCGTCAGCGTCATGAACTCGCCCTGGAAGCCGATCAGGCCGCGCGCCGGAATTCGATACTCGAGGCGCACTCTGCCTCTGCCGTCGGGTTGCATATCCTGCAAGTCTCCCTTGCGCCGTCCGAGCTCCTCCATGATCGCGCCCTGGTTCTGGTCTTCGACGTCGACGCTCAGCATTTCGAATGGCTCGAGCCTTTCGCCATCGACTTCCTTGAACAACACGCGTGGCCGTCCGACCGCCATTTCATAACCCTCGCGCCGCATGTTCTCGAGCAGGATCGTCAGATGCAATTCGCCGCGACCGGCCACCTCGAAGACTTGTTCGTCGTCGGTCTCGCGCATGCGCATTGCGACGTTCGATTTGAGCTCACGCTGAAGCCGCTCGCGCAATTGCCGGCTGGTGACGTATTTGCCTTCGCGCCCGGCCAGCGGCGATGTGTTGACCTGAAAGTTCATCATCAGCGTCGGCTCGTCGACTTTCAACAGCGGTAGCGCATCTGGAAAATCCACCGGCGTTAACGTGCAGCCGATGCCGATATCGTCGAGGCCGTTCACAAGCACGATGTCGCCGGCAATCGCCTCTTCGACCACCTGCCGCTCGAGCCCCTTGAACGTCAACACCTGATTGATGCGGCCCTTGGTGGTCGGTGCGTTCTGCGCGCCCTCGGGCCCATGCATCACCAGCACTTCCTGCCCGGCGCGCAGTCGCCCGCGGCTGATGCGGCCGATGCCGATCTTGCCGACATAGCTCGAATAGTCGAGCGAACAGATTTGCAGCTGCAGCGATTTGTCAGGGTCGTCGTCGCGCACGCGCACGTGCGCCAGGATCGCTTCGAACAACGGCTTCAAATCGCCGCTGCGCACGTCGGGTGACGTACCCGCATAGCCATACAGCGCCGAGGCGTAGATCACCGGAAAATCGAGCTGCTCTTCGGCCGCACCCAGCTTATCGAACAGATCGAATGTGTGATTGACGACCCAGTCGGGCCGCGCGCCGGGGCGGTCGATCTTGTTGACGACGACGATCGGCTTAAGCCCCTGCGCCAGCGCCTTGCGCGTGACAAAGCGCGTCTGCGGCATCGGACCTTCAACGGCATCGACCAACAGCAGCACACCATCGACCATCGACAGCACACGCTCGACTTCGCCGCCGAAGTCGGCATGACCCGGCGTGTCGACGATGTTGATGTGCGTACCTTCGTAGTCGACCGCGCAGTTTTTCGCGAGGATCGTGATGCCGCGCTCACGCTCGAGGTCGTTGCTGTCCATCACGCGCTCGGTCAGCTGCTGGTTCTCGCGGAACGTGCCGGATTGCCGCAGCAGCTTGTCGACCAGCGTGGTCTTGCCGTGATCAACGTGCGCGATGATCGCGACGTTTCGAATTGGGCGTTTCATCAAAGGTTCTCACTCACTATTAGTCGTTCCGGCTCGATGACACCCCATTGACTGATGGTCGCCGTGCCGAGCAATTCATTGGTACCGCCATAAACGCGCACCCGATGGCCGCGCGGCTCGGCATCGAGCGCCAGACGCTGCCCCTGCCGAAAACGTGCGGCCAGCACATCGTCGAGCTGCACGGTGGCAAGCGATGCCAGTAACTCGTCTTCGGGCAGCAATCGCGCCCGCCGCTCCTCCGGCGCCATCGCTTCGAGGGCCGCCAGCGTCACCGCATCGTCGACGCACAGCCTGCCTGCGCGCGTTCGACGCAGCGCGCTCAGATGCGCGCCGCAACCGAGCGTTCGTCCAATGTCTTCAGCCAGCACTCTCACGTACGTTCCCTTGCTGCAGTCGACGTCCACGACGATCGCATCGTCGCGATGCTCGACCAGCGCCAGCCGGTGCACCGTGATTTGCCGCGCAACCCGCTCGACCTCTTGACCCGCGCGCGCCAGTTCATACAATGGCCGGCCGTCACGCTTCAGCGCAGAATGCATCGGCGGTACCTGCTCGATGGTGCCGACGAAGCGTGACAGTGCGATATCCACCTCTGCACGCGACACATTCACCGCGCGCGCTTCGAGCACGTCGCCATCGGCATCGCCGGTGCTGGTCGTCACGCCCAGCTTCAACGTCGCGCGATACGACTTGTCGGCCTCGAGCAGATCAGCCGAAAACTTGGTGGCTTCGCCGAACGTCAGCGGCAACAAGCCGGTAGCCATCGGATCCAGCGTGCCTGTGTGCCCCGCCTTCGCCGCATTGAGCAACCGACGCGCGGTCTGCAATGCGGAGTTGGAGGTCATGCCCCCCGGCTTGTCGAGCAGCAGCACGCCGCTTATTCGATCCCCGCGTGCGCCGCGCGACTGGCTCACACCGCACTCCTAGCCCGATGGGCTCTTGTTGGCCTGCTCGATCAAACGGTCGATCTCGATGCCGCGCGTGACCGATTCATCGTGCACGAACGTCAGGCGTGGAATTGTGTGAATCGTCAACCGCTTGAACAGCAACGAATGAAAATAGCCGGCTTTCTCGCTCAAAATCTTCTGCGCAGCCTCGACCGGCGCACCGATCGTCGTGAAATACACCCTGGCGCGCGCGTAGTCGGGAGTGATGTCGACGCCGGTCAGTGTCACCAAACCCGCGCGATCAACGCGCACCTCGCGTTGAATCATTTCGGCCACATCGCGCTGGATCTGGTCGGCGATGCGAAGGCCGCGGGAGGGTTTGGTGGCTGACTTCATTGCACGTGCTCACGATAGTGTCCGCGCCACTTCCTGCATCTCGAATATCTCGAGCTGATCGCGCTCCTTGATGTCGTCGTAGCCCTTCAGGCTCAAGCCACACTCGAACCCGGCCTTGACCTCGCGCACATCGTCCTTGAAGCGCTTCAGCGAATCGAGCTCGCCGGTCCAGATGACGACGTTGTCGCGCAGCAGGCGCGCTTGCGCGGTCCGGCGCACCAAACCTTCGAGCACCATGCAGCCGGCCACGGCGCCGATCTTCGGCACGCGGAAGATCTGCCGGATCTCGACCATTCCGAGCACGTTCTCGCGGTGCTCGGGTGCCAGCAGACCCGACAGCGCGTTTCTCACCTCATCGACCGCTTCGTAGATGATGTTGTAGTAGCGCACATCGATGCCGTTGCTTTCGGCCAGCTTGCGCGCAGACAGATCGGCGCGCACGTTGAAGCCGATGATCACTGCCTTGGAAGCGATCGCAAGATTCACGTCGCTCTCGGTGATGCCGCCCACCTGGCCGTGCACCACCTGCACCTTGACTTCGTCGGTCGATAGCTTGACGAGCGCCTGGTTAAGCGCTTCCTGCGAACCCTGCACGTCGGCCTTGATGATCAACGGCAATATGCGGACCGCCACACCCTCGGCGCCGGCCTCGAACATGCCTTCAAGCTTTGCTGCCTGCTGCTTCGCGAGCTTGGTGTCGCGGTACTTGCCCTGGCGGAAAAGTGCAAGTTCGCGCGCCTTGCGCTCGTCGCCCAGCACGATCAGCTCGTCGCCGGCGCCAGGAACGTCGGACAGGCCTTGAATCTCTACCGGGATCGACGGCCCCGCTTCGGCGACCGGTTTGCCGGATTCATCGAGCATCGCACGCACGCGCCCGAACGCCGAACCTGCAAGCACGACGTCGCCGCGCTTCAACGTTCCGCTTTGGACCAGCACGGTGGCCACCGGACCACGCCCTTTGTCGAGCTGTGATTCGATCACGATGCCCTTCGCGGGACCGTTCTTCACCGCCTTGAGCTCGAGCACCTCGGCCTGCAGCAACACGTTCTCGAGCAGGGTGTCGACGCCTTCTCCGGTCTTCGCAGACACTGCAATGAACGGCGATTCGCCGCCGTACTCCTCGGGCACGACTTCGTTGGTCACGAGCTCCTGCTTGACGCGATCGGGATTCGCTTCGGGTTTGTCGATCTTGTTCAGCGCCACCACCAGCGGAACGTTCGCCGCCTTCGCATGCGCAATCGCTTCCTTCGTTTGCGGCATCACACCGTCGTCAGCGGCAACTACCAGAATGACAATGTCGGTCGCTTTCGCGCCGCGCGCACGCATGGCGGTAAACGCCTCATGGCCGGGCGTGTCGAGGAACGTGATGATGCCGCGCGGTGTTTGCACGTGATACGCGCCGATGTGCTGCGTAATGCCGCCCGCTTCGCCCGCGGCCACTTTGGTGCGACGGATGTAATCGAGCAGCGACGTCTTGCCGTGATCGACGTGGCCCATGATCGTGACCACCGGCGGGCGCGGTTCGAGCGGCGCTTCAACCGTCGTCACCACCGATTCGGACTCGGCCAGCATCGCTTCCGGATCGTCCAGCTTGGCCGCATGCGCCGTATGCCCCATCTCGCCGACCACGATGATCGCGGTGTCCTGGTCGAGCACCTGATTGATGGTCACCATTTGTCCGAGCTTCATCAATGTCTTGATGACCTCGGATGCCTTGACCGACATTTTGTGCGCGAGCTCGGCCACGGTGATCGTCTCGGCCACCGCGACGTCTCGCACCACGGCTTCGACAGGCATCGGCGTCTCAGCGGCGCCATTGGCGTCATCGCGACGATCGTGCTTGCGAGTGCCGCGCACACCGCGCCAACCGCCGGCGCCACCTGAACTGTCGCCCCGCGTCTTGAGCAGCCGCTTTTTCTGCTGCTCCTCGGACCAGCTCGATGCCAGCTTGCCCGACTTGATTTCCTTGACGCCGGGCTTCTTCTCATCCTTCTTGGCGCCGGGCTTCGCTTCGGTTTTCGCCGCCGGCTTGTGCAACGTACCCACCGGCGCGACTTCCGGCGGCTTGGCCACTTTCTTCGGCGCCATCATGTCCTTGATGGCAGCGACTTCGTCTTCAACCACGCGCTTGGCGCGCGATTGCGCATCGGCCGCCTGCTTGGCGACGAGCTCAGCCTCTTTCTGCGCACGCTCGGCCTTCGCCAGTTCTTCGGTCGCCGCGGTCTGCCTCGCCTGCACCGCGTGCAGGTCTTTCTGTTCCTTCTGCTGCGCATCGACCAGATCGCGCTGCGCCACTTGAACCTTTTCGCGCGCGGCCGCTGTCTGGCGCGTAATCAGCTCGGCCTGGCGGCGCGCCTCTTCCTCGCGCTTGGCCAGCTCGGCCTCGTCGATCACCGGTGCTGCGGCTGCGACCTCGGGCGCTTCGACTTCGGGCGCGGCTCCATCGCGCTTGACGAACACGCGCTTCTTGCGCACCTCGACTTGAATCGTGCGTGCCTTGCCCGAGGCATCGGCCTGCTTGATCTCGGTCGTCTGCTTGCGCGTCAGCGTGATCTTTTTCTTTTCGCCGCCGCCGCCGTGCGCCTTGCGCAGCGATTCGAGCAGGCGTGACTTGTCATCCTCGCTCAACGCGTCGGACTCGGCCTGCTTCAGAACCCCGGCCGCGCTCAACTGTTCGAGCAGCAACTGCGGCGGAACTCGAAGCTCCGTCGCAAACTGGGACACCGTGATACTTGCCATAGCTTTCTTACCCCTTGCCTTCCCGGCTACTACTTCACTTCTACTTCTTGTGCCTACTGCTCTGCGTCGGCAAACCAATGCGCCCGCGCAGCCATGATCAACACCTTGGCGCGCTCGTCATCAATACCCGTCATCTCGGTCAGCTCGTCGACGGCCAGCTCCCCCAGGTCGTCGCGCGTGCGAATCGAGTTCTCCGCCAACTTCGTCGACAGCGCGGCATCCATGCCGTCGAGCTCGAGCAGATCTTTTTCGGCCTGCTCGACGTTTTCTTCGCGCTTGATCGCTTCGGTCAGCAACGCGTTGCGCGCACGGGTGCGAAGCTCTTCGACTGTCTCTTCGTCGAACGCATCGATTTCGAGCAGCTCGTTGACCGGTACATAGGCGATTTCCTCCAGGCTGCCGAAGCCTTCGCCGATCAGAATGTTGGCGATTTCTTCGTCGACATCGAGCTTCTCGACAAACGTCGCACGCACCGACGACTGCTCGCCTTCCTGCTTGGTCGAAGATTCCTCGGCCGTCATGATGTTGATCTGCCACTTGGTCAGCTCGGAAGCCAGGCGCACGTTCTGGCCGCTGCGACCGATGGCGATCGCCAGATTGTCTTCGTCGACCACCACGTCCATCGCATGCTTGTCCTCGTCGACCAGGATCGATGAGACGTTGGCCGGCGCCAGCGCCCCGATCACGAATTGCGCCGGATCGTCGGACCACAGCACGATGTCGACGCGCTCGCCCGCGAGCTCATTGGTCACCGCCTGCACGCGCGAGCCGCGCATGCCGACGCACGTGCCGATCGGATCGATGCGACGATCGTTGGTCCATACCGCGATCTTCGCGCGCACCCCCGGGTCACGCGCCGCCGACTTGATCACCAGCAGCCCCTGTTCGATCTCGGGCACTTCAAACTCGAACAGCTTCATCAGGAACTCAGGCGACGTGCGCGACAGAATGACTTGCGGGCCGCGCGCGGTGCGGTCGATCTTCTGCACATACGCACGCATGCGGTCGCCGATCCGAAGATTTTCCTTCGGGATCGTGTCGCTGCGCGGCAGCCGTGCCTCGACCTTGCCGATCTCGATGATCGCGTCACCCTTGTCCATGCGCTTGATGGCGCCACTGACGATCATGTCGCCGCGCGCCAGAAAATCGTTCAGCGTCTGTTCACGCTCGGCATCGCGAATCTTTTGCAGGATGACCTGCTTGGTGTCCTGCGCAAAGCGCCGACCCAAGTCCTGTCGAGGCAGCTGCTCTTCGATGTGTTCCTCGAGCTCGATATCGGACAGCTGCTCGCGCGCGTCCGACAGGATGATGTGGTGCCCCGGCTCCTGCAGACCCGCTTCATCGGGCACGACCAGCCAGCGCCGGAACGCGTCGTACTCGCCGGTTTCGCGATCGACCGAGACGCGGATGTCGACATCTTCCTCGGCAAACAATTTCTTCGTGGCAGTCGCGAGCGCAAGCTCCAACGCGTCGAACACAATGTCCTTCGGCACATTTTTTTCGCGCGCCAGCGCATCGACCAGCAACAGGATTTCACGACTCATCTGACTTCACTCCTCAAATCTCGCTCCCAAGACCGCCTGAACCATTCAATTCCATCGAGGCAGGCTGCACGTTGGTGCCGGTGCGTACCGGTCGGAAATTCAATTCCGGCACCAGCCGCGCTTTTTCAATATCAGCCAGCGCGACTTCGACCACTGTCGCTGGCTGCGCTGCCGGCATGCGGCGCTTCGCGCTCGAGCGCCGGCTCGTTGCCATGTCACTTGCCGAGCCTTCTTCCAGCGCCAGCTGTAACCGCTGATGGCCGATCAATTGCAGCAATTTCCCACGCAATCGCTTGCGCCCGCCGGCCGCCGCCAGCGGCGCACACAGCTGCACATTAATTTCACGGCCGACAAAACGTGCGTAGTCGCCCGCTGCTTTGAGCGGCCGATCGAGTCCGGGCGACGACACTTCGAGCCGCTCATAACTCACGCCTTCAACCGCAAACAAGTGCGTGAGCTGATGGCTGACGCGCTCGCAGTCTTGCAGCCCGATTCCATCGGGCGCGTCCAGCGTCACGCGCAACAGCCCGCCTCCCAACCGCTCGACATCGACCAGCTCATAGCCCAGCCCGCCGGCCGTGCGCTGGATCGTCTGATACAACTCGCTCGCCACTCCCGCCATTCATGCTCCAAATGCTTCAAGACCGGGCCAGAAATAAAAAATGGGCCGTAAAGCCCACTTTTTTTGCCCAGCTGCTGTTCTCTACAAGGCCTGCACGCCAATCTTTTTCTGCTACCGCCAATCGGGCGCGGCAATATCAGCAGGCCGGCATTATATGGGGCTTGCCGCTGCCGCAACAAGCGCGCCCGTGAGCCGCCCCGCAGATTTTCAATAGGACCGTGGTGGCGGCTTGCCGCGCTTAAAGCGCGCCGGCCGCCCGTTGTTCGGCAGGCCGTGGCCGGCCGCGATGTACGTGACGCTGCTGGTGAGCGGATCGGGCTGCCGTGGCGGGCGATTAACTTGTGGCTTGCCGCGACCACGATTCGAACCCGGGTTCTGGCCAGGATTCGGCTGGCCATTACCCTGTCCATGGCCTTGCCCGGGTTCCTTGCCGCGGGAAGACCACTGGCCGTCTCGATTGCCTTGACCGCGACCGCCCCGGCCGCGACTCCGGTTGCCTTCGGCGGGCCCGCCCTGTCGCTGCCGAATCTCATCGATGCCGATACCGAGGTCGTGTACCCACGCCTGCACCCACTCAGGCGCCAACTCCTGGAATCGCCCGCGAGCTAGCCCGCGCGGCAAGGCAATTGCGCCATAACGAATCCGGATCAGCCGGCTCACCGTCAGCCCGATCGCCTCAAAGATGCGCCGCACTTCGCGGTTGCGACCCTCGCTGATCGCCACTCGATACCAGCGATTGGCGCCTTCGCCGCCCGCCTCGTCGACGCGCGAAAACTTTGCCGGGCCATCCTGCAGCTCGACGCCTTCGAGCAATTTCTGCCGCTGCTCATCGGTGACCTCGCCCAGCACCCTGACCGCGTATTCGCGCTCGACTTCGTAGCGCGGATGCATCAGGCGATTGGCGAGCTCGCCCGATGTCGTGAAGATCAGCAGCCCTTCCGAATTCAGATCGAGCCGGCCGACGGCCACCCAGCGCCCGCCCGAAACCTTGGGTAGCTTTTCAAAGACTGTCGGCCGCTCGCCGGGGTCGTCCTGCGTGACAATCTCACCGACCGGCTTGTGGTACAGCAGCACGCGCGGCGCGCGGCCGGACGTCTTGCGCACCGCCAGCGGCTTGCCGTTGACTCTGACCTGATCGCTCGCCAGTACGCGCTGCCCGACGTGCGCGGGCTCACCGTTGACCGACACGCGGCCCGCGATGATCATTTCTTCCATATCGCGGCGTGACCCGATGCCGGCATCGGCCAGTACTTTGTGCAGCTTGTCCGATTGCGCCAGCTGCGTCTGCTTGGCAGCGCGGCGGCCGCGCTCGAG
>JBGSWX010000370.1:0-2664 GCA_041751695.1 Burkholderiaceae bacterium
CGTGTAGCCGGTCTTCAATTGTTCCATCCGGCGCCGCACTTCGAACACGCGCGCGATCGGGTTGTCGGCTCCGACCGGCAACAACAGCGGCACCAGGCCGAACTTGTTGCCGAGCTCCTTCCACTGGCGCGGATCGCGCAGATTGACCGGCACCATCGCGCGCAGCTCGCAGCCATCGACGCGCTCACCACGGGCGATCAAGTACGAGCGGAGCGCCCCGGTCATGCACGCCAGCAGCACATCGTTGACCGAGCAACCGAGCGCTCTGCACACCGCTTTGACGTCCTGCAGCGGCAGTGGCTCATTCCACGCGACGACCTTGCCGCCCAGAGGCGTGCCCTTCAAGCTGGTCGCGCTGTCGCTCGCCATCAACGCGATCGCCGCCGCGTCCTTCACTACGCGGGTGGCCGCACCGGCGTATCGCAGCGCTGCATCCGCGAGTGCGCCTTTGGTGTCGAGCATTGCACCGTATCCGCGCAGCACGCTGGTCGCAACGTCGCCCGATCGGTCGATCGCTTTGACCGCAGCGGCCGTCAACGGCCGCAGCCTGGAACCCCAATCGCGATTTGTGCGTTTGCCTCGCGACGATGAGTCGGGCGTGTCATCCGGCTGCTCCGATGTCAGCGCGAGCAAAACACCGATCAATGCAATGCCGTCGGCGATGCAGTGATGAATGCGAACCACCAGCGCCTGGCCGCCTTCGTAGTTGTCGACCAGTTGCATCTGCCACAGCGGCCTGGCAGCATCGAGCGGCGTCGACGCCAGCGTGCCGACCAGCTTCTTCAACTCGCCAACCGTCCCCCTCTTCGGCAGCTTCACGCGAACCAGATGATCGTCGAGATCAAAATCGTCGCACTCTTCCCAATGACAGCCCGTAACTTCCTGCACCACACGACTGCGAAAGCGTCGGTGCGTCACCAGCCGCGTGCTGAGAAGATCGCGCAGCCTCTCGAAGTCGACCTGACGGTCGAACTCGTAGACGCCGACGATCATCATCAGATTCCGGGCGGAATCCATCCGCCACCACGCGGTGTCGACGGCCGACATCCGTTCGCGCGCGCCCATCGTGCCTCCTGCAAATCCCCGCTGCATAATAGCCGCGCATCGAACTACATCACCAATGAGGAGACACCATGAGCGACTTGAAAGCTCAGTTTGAAACGGCGGTTGCCGACTCGAAGACCCTGCCCGAGCGGCCGGACAACCAGACGATGTTGAAGATGTACGGGTTGTACAAACAGGCGACCAGCGGCGACGCCAGCGGCACGCGGCCCGGTTTCACCGACATGGTGGGGCGCGCCAAGTGGGATGCATGGAACGAAATCAAGGGTACGTCGTCCGAGAACGCAATGAAGCAATACGTCTCCCTGGTCGAGGACCTGAAAGATTGATTGCGCGAGCGGTGCCGGACGCCCCGCGCGTTATTCGCTTCTATTTCGACTACGTTTCACCCAACGCGTATCTCGCCTGGGCCCGATTGCCGGCGCTCGCCGCACGACACGGCGTTGAGATCGAGCCGGTACCCGTCCTGTTCGCCGGCCTGCTGCAGGCGCACCGGCAACTGGGTCCGGCCGAAGTGGCTCCGAAGATGCGCTGGATGTGGAAGAACACGTTGCGCAAGGCGGCGATGATCGGTGTCGAGCTCAACGCGCCGGCGTTTCATCCATTCAACCCGCTGATCGCACTGCGCGTTTCATCGCTTGCATTGACGGCTGACGAACAGCGCAGGTTGATCGATGCGCTGTTCGACGCGGTATGGGTGCGCGGCCTGCATGTCGCCGAGCCGGCGGTTGTGGAGAGCGTCGCCAACGAAGCGGGTCTGGACGGAGCCGCGTTGATCGGGCGGGCGCAGGAAGCTGCGTGCAAGTCTCGTTTGCGAGCGCAAACCGATGACGCGATTGCGGCCGGAGTCTTCGGCGTGCCGACGATGGCGGTCGGCAAAGAAATTTTCTGGGGCTACGATGATCTGAGTTTTGTCGAATGTTTCCTCGACGGGAAGGACTTCATCGCCGGTAAAAACCTCGAGGAGTGGTCGGCTCCGCAAGCCTCGGCAGTTCGCAACCAGAAGCTGTGAGACGCCAAGCCGTCGCCCTATTTTTTTTTCGACGGCCTTTTCGGCTGAGCGCGCGGCTGAGCGCGCTCTCCCTGCTCGCCCAGCAATTTGTCGAAGTTGCGCTCGATGTGTTCGAGAAATTTTCCCTTGAACGCTTTCAGCAAAAACCCAAGCGTGACATCGAGCTGGATTTCAGACGCGGTCACGTGCATCTGGCCGTCCACACCGGAGCGGTGAAAGCGCAGCGTACTGCCGTGCCATTCGCTGCTCAGGTTGTACTCGGAAGCCAGGCTGTCGGCCGCTTTCTGCACCAGCGCCTTCGCCTTGGCAATCGGCAGCGAATGGGACCTGACGAGCTTGATGTCAGCCATAGCGATCTCCGCTTGTCATCCGGTCGTTATTTTGACTGCTCGATCACTGCAGGCGCATTGCCGCGCGGCGTCGATCCCGGATTCCAGCCGATGATGGCCAGCATCACGAAAAATCCGACGACATAGGCCACTGCGACGGGCCAGCCGTGCCGTATCCAGCGCCCGACTGAACGCGCTTCCGGATACATGCTCGAAAGCGCCACTCCGGCCGATGACCCGAACCAGATCATCGAGCCGCCG
>JBGSWX010000371.1:0-2052 GCA_041751695.1 Burkholderiaceae bacterium
CGTGCACGTCGCCTGCGCCGTCCACCAGGCGCCAGCTCCGTGGCGCGGTCGCGTAGGCATAGGTCAGCGTGTTGTGCGTGCTCAGATCGTCGGGCGTTGCCGGCGCACCACTTTTCCGCAGATATGCCGGGGCCGCGCATACGATCAGCCGTGTCTGTCCCAGCCGGCGCGCCACCAGACGGTCGCTGCCCACCTGACCCACACGGATCGCCAGATCGAAGCCGTCATCGATCAGATCGATCACACGATCGGACACCGTGAGGTCGAACTTCACATCCGAATACTGTTGGACAAAGCTCGCAATCGCCGGCGCGACGCGCCGCTCCGCCATGTTGTGCGAACACGTGAGGCGCAGCGTGCCGCGCGGTTTCGCCGCCGCCTGTCCCGCGATCGCTTCGGCCTCCGCCAAGTCATTGAGCAGCGACACCGCACGTTCATAGAACGCTTGCCCGCTCTCGGTCAGCGACAGCTTCCGCGTCGTGCGATTCAACAGCCGCGCGCCAAGATGCTGCTCCAACTCTGCTATCTGGCGCGACAGCGACGAAGTCGATAGCGCCAGGCGGTCCGCAGCGGCAACGAAGCTGCCGCTCTCGACCACGCGAACGAACGATTGCATCGCAGCCCAGCGATCCATCGTCACATTCTCCCGCATTTCGGGACAAACATTTGCGCACAGCAGGCTTTATCTCGAACCAACGCATATCTACAGTGCTCCGAGCCTACAACAGGAGACTTTCATGATCGACTCTCGCTCCGTTCCCTACGCCGCCTTGACGCTGCGCATTGCGCTGGGCGCGATGTTCATTGCGCATGCTTTGCTCAAGCTTTTTGTGTTTACGTTGCCTGGCACGGTGCAGTTTTTTCAGTCGCTCGGATTGCCCGGCGCGCTGGCCTACGTGACGTTCGCGGCCGAACTGGTCGGCGGGGCGCTGATCGTGCTCGGCCTCGGCACCCGCTGGGTCGCCGCTTTGCTGATTCCGATATTGCTGGGCGCAACCTGGGCACACTCTGGCAACGGCTGGGTCTTTACCGCGCCCAACGGAGGCTGGGAGTATCCGGCGTTTCTAAGTGCCGCCGCATTCGCACAAGCCTTGCTCGGCGACGGAGCGTATGCGCTGTCGTCCGCTTTTGACCGCAGACCGGCCGCGCACCTGCGCGCGGCTTGATGACCTCAAGGAAGAAAAAGACGATGAAACTCTATTACGCAACCGGCACCTGTTCGTTGTCACCGCATATCGCACTACTCGAAGCAGGTCTTTCCTTCACGCCGGTCAAGGTCAGCACGAAGACGCATCAGATCGATGGTGGCGGCGACTTCTACGCTGTCAATCCGAAGGGGTATGTGCCGGTGCTCGAGCTCGACGACGGGACACGCTTGACCGAAGGCCCGGCGGTCGTGCAGTACATCGCCGATCAAGCACCGGCCAGCAAACTGGCGCCTGCCAACGGCACGATCGAGCGCTACAAGCTACAGGAGTGGCTCAACTTCATCACGTCGGAGCTGCACAAACAATTCTCACCCCTGTTCGATTCGACCATGCCGGATGAAGTCAAGACCAAGCAGCGCGAAAAGATCGCGAAGCGCTATGACTGGGTCGTGCAGCAGTTGGGCAACAACGAGTACTTGACCGGATCGACGTTCACGGTGGCAGATGCCTATCTTTTTACCGTCATGAACTGGTCGAAGCCGACCAGCATCGATATGGCTCGCTGGCCGCCGCTGCAAGACTATATGAAGCGCGTCGCTGCACGCCCTCATGTGCAGGAGGCGATGAAGGCCGAAGGGCTTGTGAAGTAGTCGATGGCTGCGTTGCCGACGCTGTTTCTGTCGCACGGCTCGCCGATGCACGCGGTCAACGCCGGCGTAGCCGGCGAACGCTGGGCAGAACTGGGGCAAAAGCTGCCGCGACCGGCGGCGGTGTTGATCGCCTCGGCGCATTGGGAAACCGAATTGCCGATGCTGTCTACCGCGCGGCAACCCGAGACGGTCCACGACTTCGGCGGCTTTCCAGGCGAGCTGTATTCAATTCGCTATGGCGCGCCCGGCGCGCC
>JBGSWX010000372.1:0-12703 GCA_041751695.1 Burkholderiaceae bacterium
GAGCCGAGCGCAAGCTGGCGCGCGACTACCGCGGGCAGCTTCCGGCCCAGGCCGATATCGGCCAGCAGGTCCTGGCGTGACCCGGTGTCGGACTGGCTCAGCACGCGCTCCCACTGCTCGTCGGCCACGTCGCCAAGCTGCAGGTTGAATTGGTGCGCGGCCTCCGCCAGCAATTGTTCCCCCAGCTCCACCGATTCGTCGAACTTCATCGTGCGCAAGAAGTGGCGAATCTCGGAGCGCGCCTTGCCGGTCCTGACAAACGACAACCATGCAGGGTTGGGCTTCGCTTCGGGGCCGGTGACGATCTCGACCATGTCGCCGTTTTTCAGCACCGTGCGCAACGGCTGGATCTCATTGTTGATGCGTGCAGCAACCGTCTTGTTGCCCACGTCGGTGTGGATGCTGTAGGCAAAGTCCACCGGCGTTGCGTCGCGCGGCAGCGCCACGATCAGCCCCTTGGGAGTGAAGATGTAAACCTTGTCCGGGAACAGATCGACCTTGATGTGCTCCAGGAATTCATTCGAATCTCCGGTTTGCCGCTGAATCTCCAGCAGCGATTGCAGCCACTGATGCGTGCGCGACTGCAACTCCGACAAATCCGAATCGTCCTCTTTGTAGAGCCAGTGGGCGGCGACGCCGCTTTCTGCAACGTGATGCATGTCCTTCGTGCGAATCTGGAACTCGACCGGTGTGCCGTACGGCCCGATCAACGTCGTATGCAGCGACTGATAACCGTTGACCTTGGGAATCGCGATGTAATCTTTGAACTTGCCGGGCACCGGCTTATAAAGACTGTGCAGCGTGCCCAGCGCCAGATAGCACTGCGCGACGGAGTCGATCACGATTCGGAAGCCGTAGATGTCGAGCACCTGCGAGAACGACAGGTGTTTGTCCGCCATCTTGCGATAGATGCCGTAGAGCGTTTTCTCGCGTCCCTGCACTTCGGCGCGCAGCTTGGCATCGGCCAACGACTTGCGCACTGCCTGCGTCATCTTGCCGAGCACTTCGCGCCGGTTGCCGCGCGCCGCCAACACCGCGCGATTGAGCACCTGGAAGCGCAGAGGGTAGAGGTGCTGAAAGCTCAGCTCCTCGAGCTCCCGAAAGAGAGTGTTCAAACCGAGGCGATGTGCAATGGGCGCGTAGATCTCGAGCGTTTCGCGCGCGATGCGGCGGCGGCGCTCGGAATCGACCGCGCCGAGCGTGCGCATGTTGTGCAGCCGGTCCGCCAGCTTGATTAACATCACGCGCACGTCGCGCGCCATCGCCAGCAGCATCTTGCGAAAGTTCTCGGCCTGCGCCTGCTCGGTCGATGAGAACTGCAGGCGGTCGAGCTTTGATACGCCGTCGACCAGCTCGGCCACGGTCGAGCCGAAGCGCTCGATCAGCTGCGACTGTTCGACGCCGCAGTCTTCGATGACGTCGTGCAGCAGTGCGGCCTGAATCGCTGCGCCGTCGAGCCGCCAGTCGGTCAGTATCTCCGCGACGGCCAGCGGGTGCGTGATGTACGGCGCGCCGCTGCGCCGGAACTGCCCTAGATGTGCTTCGTCGGAAAAACGAAACGCGTCCTTGATCTTCTGAACGTCAGCCGATGGCAGGTATTTTTTTACGCGATCGGTCAGCGTAGCGACCGTGGCGACTGCGTTGGCCTGCTCAGCGTCCGGCCCGGAACGCCAGACGGCCTTTTTGAGCGCCTGCGCAGCACGGCGCGCGAAACCCGGCGCTGCCGGCTCGGCAGTGTTGGAGTCAACCGGGGGATCTTGCGATTCCATTCAGCCCGCGCCGGCCACGTCGGTGTTGGGTTCCAACAGCCTGGGCTGGCGCGAGCGATCAGTGCGCTGCTACGTCGGAACCTTGCGCAGCATTTCGATGCCGACCTTGCATTGCGCGATTTCACGCAGCGCCGCTACCGGTGGCTTGTCACGCGTATCGATCTTCGGCGTGTGGCCTTGCGCCAGTTGCCGGGCACGATAAGCGGCGGCCAGGCACAGTTGAAAACGATTCGGAATCTGTTTCAGGCAATCTTCGACGGTGATGCGGGCCATTGCGGCTCCCAGACGATGTGTGCCTGCATTTTAGCCGAGCGCGCGCCTCTCAGGTAAGGAACAGACCCTACTTTGCGATACCTAATTGCGTGAACAGCGCGTGATGGCGAACCGCCTGGGTCGCATAGCGCAGGCGGGTGGCGGCGACGATCGCCACCATTTGCGACAGCGCAAGCTCGAAATCCTCGTTGATGATGACGTAATCGAACTCGGGCGCGTGCGCGATTTCGCTGCCGGCTGCTAGCAGGCGGCGCGCAATGACCGCCGGCGAGTCCTGGCCGCGCTTTTTGAGCCGGGCTTCCAGGGCGTCGATCGACGGCGGCAGGATGAAGATGCCCACCGCGTGCGCGAACTGCGGCTTGACCTGGCGCGCTCCCTGCCAGTCGATTTCAAGCAGCACGTCGGTCCCGGCGTGCATCCGTTCTTCGATCCACGGACGCGAAGTCGAGTAGTAGTTGCCATGGACTTCGGCGCTTTCGATGAATTCCCCCGCGTTGCGCCGGCGCGTGAACTCCTCGACACCGACGAAGTGATACTCACGTCCGCTTTGCTCGCCCGCTCTGGGCGGGCGCGTGGTGAACGACACCGATAGCAGGATATTCGCTTCGCGCGCAAGCAGCGCGTTGACCAGCGTTGACTTGCCTGCGCCCGAAGGCGCCACGACCATGAATAGGTTGCCGGCGCAGTTGCCGTCGAGCGAACCCAGCGACGAAGGTTTGATCGGCACTCGGCTACTCCAGATTCTGGATCTGCTCGCGCATCTGCTCGATCACTATTTTCAGTTCGACCGATGCATGCGTCATTTCGATCGCTGCTGCTTTGGAGCCTACCGTGTTGGCTTCGCGATTGAGCTCCTGCATCAGGAAGTCGAGCCGGCGTCCGACCGCGCCGCCGTTCGCAAGCACGCGCCGTACCTCGGTCACGTGCGTCGTAAGACGCTTGATTTCCTCGTGAACGTCCATTTTCAGCGCGTAGAGTGTCACTTCCTGCCGAATGCGCTCCGATACGTCGTCGCGCGTCAAGGTCGACGCGCCCGACAGCGCCGGTCCGAGCGCCTGTTCCAGCCGCTCGTTCAATTTGCGCTCGACAGCCGCAATCAAGTCCGGCGCGCGAGCAGCTAACTGCGTTGCGATCTGCTCGACCTGGTCGCAGTGCGCGAGCAACACCGCGCTGAGCGCAGCGCCTTCACGCCGCCTCGATTGAGCCAGCGTCGTGAGGGCTTCCGCCAGCGTCGCCAGGATCTGCGAGCGCAACACGTCGGGTTCCGCCCCCGGCGTCTCGACCACGCCGGGCCACGTCAGCACGTCTGAGGCGCTGATCGGTGCGGCCGACGGCATCGTCTGCTCGACCTGGTGCGCCAGATGAGCCAGTCGCGCCAGCGCTTCGGCATTGAGTCGCGGCTCATTTTCGCCCACACCGCGCGCGATGAAGACGCGGCATTCGACCTTGCCGCGCGATAGCTGCGCGGCGACGGCTTCGCGCACCGCACCTTCGGCGCTGCGCAAATCGTCGGGCATTTTCAGCGAGACATCGAGGAAGCGCGAGTTCACGGAGCGCAGCTCGAGCGTCAATTGCCCGAGCGCGGTAGGCCGTGCGGCGCTCGCGAAGCCGGTCATGCTGGCGACAGGCTTGTTGGAAGACGTCACGGAAGAACTGTCAACGAACTGAAGCAATGCAACGCCATCACAGGCAAAGTAGCAAGAGCCATCGAGAGGTTTTCAGGCGAAAAGGCGTCTTATTGTTACTACGGTCAGGCCAGCCCTATTGGCTAGAATCGCCGCGGTTCCCACACTGCAACACTATGCCGGCGCAGACCAACTCATCACTACCCGAAAGCCTGGAGGTCGGCGGGTATCGCATTGTAAAGAAGATATCTTCCGGCGGATTCTCGATCGTCTATCTGGCGACCGACGAGCAGGGCAATTCGGTGGCGATCAAGGAATACATGCCCGCCTCGCTGGCGCAACGCAAGCCGGGCGAGCTGTCACCCTATATCGCGCCGGAAAATTTGAACACGTACCGCATCGGCCTCAAGTGTTTTTTCGAGGAAGGCCGCGCGCTGGCGTCGATCTATCACCCGAACATCGTGCGCGTGATCAATTTTTTCCGCGCCAATGAAACGGTGTACATGGTGATGCACTACGAGTCCGGACGCTCGTTGCAGGAGCACGTGCTGCGCAACCGGAATAAGGATCAGAAAGACGTTCTGTCCGAGCGCTTCATCCGCCGTGTATTCGCTCAGGTGATGAACGGTTTGCGCGAAGTGCATTCGAATCGCCTGCTGCATCTGGACGTGAAGCCCGCGAACATTTATCTGCGCATGGACGGGACGCCGATCCTGCTCGACTTCGGTGCCGCGCGGCAAACGCTGCAGCGGGACATCAGCAAGACGTACCCGATGTACACGCCGGGATTTGCCGCACCGGAGCTGTACAAGCGCGACGCCGAGCTCGGTCCCTGGACCGACGTGTACTCGATCGGCTCGTGCGTGTACGCGTGCATGTCGGGCATGCCGCCGCAGGAGTCGGACCACCGGCTGAAGGAAGATAAGATGCCGACCGCGTTGCGGTCGTTTCGCGGCCTGTATTCGAACCAGTTGATCTCGATGGTTGAGCGGTGTTTGCGGCTTAATTCGCTGGAGCGGCCGCAGACGGTGTTTGCCGTGCAAAAAGAACTGTTGCAAAACGTTCCGGAGCGGCCGGAATTTTCGATGGCCGAACGCACCAGCGCCCGCTGGCGCAACCTGCAGGAGCGCGTCACGCGCTTCATGAAGGACCACAACATCACCTGGTTCTGACAGTCGAAAGTGAAAACCTACTTTCGACTGATTGGTTTCCAAAAAATCGGTGGCAAAGCCACACGATTTTTCGAGAGCAACAGCGGGGAAAACGCGGGACACTTGGTCGCACGGTCGGTGCTTTCACCGATCACCGATCACTGAAATCCCATGCGTTTTTCCGTTTATCAGGAGAGCAAGAAAGGCGGCCGGCGGATCAATCAGGACCGCATGGGGTACCTGTACACGCGCGATTCGATGTTGATGCTGGTGGCCGACGGCATGGGCGGCCATGCGCGCGGCGAAGTGGCTTCGCAATTGACGCTGCAGACCCTGGCTTCGATCTATCAGCGCGACGCCAAGCCGCTGCTGGCCGACCCGGTCCGGTTTCTCGAAGACTCGGTGCTTGCGGCTCATCGCGAGCTGCACCGGTATCGCGCCGAGCACAGCTTGCCGGAAGCGCCGCGCACGACGCTCGTGGCCTGCATCGTGCAGCAAGGCGTGGCGATCTGGGCTCACGTGGGCGACTCGCGCCTGTACATGATTCGCGGCGGGCGAATTCTGGATCGCACCATTGATCATTCGCGCGTGCATCACCTGGTGCAGTCGGGGTTGATTCGCCCCGAAGACGCCAAGGATCATCCCGAGCGCAATCGCATCTTCAACTGCATCGGCGCCTACGTTGCGCCCACGGTTGAAATCAGCCGGCCGGTGGCGCTGCGCAATGGCGACACGCTGCTTCTGTGTTCCGATGGCCTATGGGGCACGCTCAACGATCGGCAAGTGGCAGACGCCTTTGGCGGCAAGACGGTGATGCGCGCAGTGCCTGAACTGATCGAGCTCGCGCTCGAATTGGGCGGACCCGAGTCCGACAACTGCACCGGGGTAGCGATGACGTGGGCCGGCACTGAATCGATGGAGATGATGCCGCCGAGCGAAGCGCCGGTGTCGACGCTGCTGATTCCCGAAGGCACGGTGGCATCAACGATCCAGATGCCAAGGGTCGGCGAGCCTGGTGCCGACGAAGAGTTGTCCGAAGAGCAAATCGACGACGCGGTGGCGGAAATCCAGAAGGCAATTCAGCGCAGCGGCAAACTCGTCGCAAAATAGCGTTTTCGTCGCGGCCGCAGCGGCCGACCCCCCATGCAATCGATGCAGCGCCCCAGCGGCCGTCGTCCCGACGAGCTGCGTCCCGTACGTCTTCTGCGCAATTTCACCAAACATGCCGAAGGTGCCGTGCTCGTCGAATTCGGCGACACGCGCGTCATCTGCACCGCGAGCGTCGAAGAGCGTGTGCCGGCGTTTATGAAAGGCAAGGGCGAAGGGTGGTTGACGGCCGAGTACGGAATGCTCCCACGCGCCACTCACACCCGCTCCGATCGCGAAGCGGCGCGCGGCAAGCAAGGCGGCCGCACGCAGGAAATCCAGCGGCTGATCGGGCGCAGCCTGCGTGCGGTGTTCGATCTGGCCGCGCTCGGCGAACGAACGTTGCATATCGATTGCGGCGTGATCCAGGCCGACGGTGGCACACGCACCGCGGCGATCACCGGTGGTTTTGTCGCCGCTTATGACGCGTGCCGCTGGCTGCGCGAGCGCGGCACGATCGACAACGTGCCCGCGTCCGATTTCGTTGCTGCGGTGTCGGTGGGTCTGTATCAGAGCGTGCCGGTACTCGATCTCGACTACGTAGAAGACTCGGGCTGCGATACCGACATGAATGTGGTGATGACCGGCACCGGCGGCTTTGTCGAAGTGCAGGGCACGGCCGAGGGCGCACCGTTTTCCGCGCAGCAGATGGCATCGATGCTGCAGCTTGCAAGCGGCGGCATTCGCTCACTGATCGCCGCGCAGAAGCAGGCATTGGAGCTGTGAAGGCGTCTGCGAAGTCGTTAGTCTCGGCAGGTGATCAAACGCATCGTTCTGGCTTCCAACAACCTCGGGAAAGTGCGCGAGCTTGCTGCGATGCTCGAGCCCTACGGGGTTGAAGTCCTGAAGCAGGGCGCTCTGGGAGTGGACGCAGCCGAGGAGCCGCATCTGACTTTCGTCGAAAATGCATTAGCCAAGGCGCGCCACGCCGCGCTATCGACCGGATTGCCTGCGATCGCCGATGACTCCGGCCTGTGTGTGGTCGCGCTCAACGGCGCTCCGGGCGTCCTGTCCGCGCGCTTTGCGGGACAGCCGGCTGACGACGAGCGCAATAACCTCGAGCTCTTGCGACGTCTTGCCGGCGTTACGCAACGGCAGGCGCACTACACCTGCGCTCTGGTGGCTGTTCGCGCAGCCGATGATCCGGAACCGTTGATCGCCCACGCGCGCTGGAGTGGCGAAATTGCTCTGGCTCCGCGCGGTGAGGGCGGGTTCGGGTACGACCCGCTTTTCTTTGTATCCGAGCTCGGGGTCACCGCGGCCGAGCTTGATGGCGCACACAAGAATCGGATCAGTCACCGAGGCCTCGCGATGGCCGCGCTGGCGCAAAAGATCGCCGATTGGCGCTGATGCCTTCAGTGATCGCAATCCATCCACAACAGCCGGCCGTCCCGGCGCTCGATGTGGCCGCCTATCTTCGGCCCGGCACGATCACGTTGCCGGCGCTGCCGCCGCTGGCGCTGTACGTTCACTACCCGTGGTGCGTTCGCAAATGCCCCTATTGCGACTTCAATTCGCACGAGACGGGTGCGCCCGGCACGCCGGACGACGACTATCTGAACGCGCTACGAGTTGATCTGGAAGCGGCCTTGCCGCTAATTTGGGGCCGCCGCATCGTCAGCATTTTCATCGGCGGCGGAACGCCGAGCCTGTTAAGCGCGCGGGCAGTGGATCGATTGCTCTCTGACATTCGCGCGCTGCTGCCGCTCGCGGCCGACTGCGAGATCACGCTCGAAGCGAACCCCGGCACGTTCGAGGTCGAGCGCTTCGCGTCATACCGGGAGTCGGGTGTCACGCGGTTGTCGATCGGCATTCAGTCACTCGACGAAGAAAAGCTAAAGGCGCTGGGCCGGATTCATGACCGTGCGCAGGCGCTCGCTGCGATCGAGGTCGCGCAGCGGCATTTTGACAATTTCAATCTGGACCTGATGTATGCGCTGCCCGGCCAATCGCTGGCCGATCTGCAGACCGATGTGGGGGCGGCGCTGGCCGCGCAGCCGCCGCATCTGTCGCTCTATCAGCTGACACTCGAACCGAATACCGTGTTTGCCAAGTATCCGCCGCCGCTACCCGACGAAGACACCGCGGCGGCGATGCAGGACTGGCTCGAGCAGCGCACCGCAGATGCAGGGTATCGGCGCTACGAAGTGTCCGCCTACGCACGGGCCGGGCGCGAGTGCCGGCACAATTTGAACTACTGGACGTTCGGTGATTACCTGGGCATCGGTGCCGGGGCGCACAGCAAGGTTTCGTTTCCGCATCGCATCGTTCGCCAGGTCCGGTTTCGCCAGCCGGCGACCTATCTCGAGCGCGCCGCGCGCAACGAATTTCTGGCAGAGAGCCATGAGGTGTCGCGCGCCGACCTGCCCTTTGAGTTCATGCTGAACGCGCTGCGGCTGATCGACGGTGTGCCGAGTAACTCATTCTTCGAACGCACCGGTGTGCCGCTGGGCTCGGTTGAAGCCGAGTTGAACGAGGCTGAGCGGCGCGGCCTGCTGAGGCGCGACCATCGGTCGCTCGCGGCAACCGCCCTGGGCATTCGATTTCTCTCGGATCTGCAGACACTCTTTCTTCCTCCCACAGCGCCCTGAGTCGGTGCGTCACGTGTATTGCTTGAGGCATACTGCCCCAAAGCGGGGCGTCGATTGGCAATCAGAAGCTGTTATCGACTGCTGCGGCAGAGGCGCTGACCCTTGATGCACAGGCGTAGTGCAGCGTAGTTGCGTGGCAGGTGGTTTTGGCATGGTTAATGCGTTGCGCTGCGTCAGGGATCCAAAGGAGCGCGGGTGGCATCGCGCTTCATCAAAATACGTAAACGCAAATCAGGAGAGCGGCAATGGCGACGGCCAAGGATGTAATGAAAACAATAAAAGACAACGAGGTGTTGTTCGTTGATCTTCGTTTTACCGACACCAAGGGCAAGGAGCAGCACGTCTCCGTCCCGGCCAAAGCGTTCGAGGCCGACAAGTTTGAAGAGGGCCACGCGTTCGACGGCTCTTCGATTGCAGGATGGAAAGGCATCGAAGCGTCCGACATGTTGCTGCTGCCGGACCCCGACACTGCGCGCATGGATCCGTTTCGCGAAGAGAACACGCTGATCCTGACGTGCGACGTGATCGAGCCATCGACCGGCAAGGGTTATGACCGCGATCCGCGCTCGCTCGCCAAGCGTGCCGAGGCTTATCTGAAATCGACCGGCCTGGGCGACATTGCGTATTTCGGACCCGAGCCCGAGTTCTTCATCTTCGACGCGGTGACCTGGAGCGTGGACATGTCGGGCTCGATGGTGCGCATCAAGTCCGAAGAAGCGCCGTGGTCGACCGGCATCGATTACGAGGCAGGCAACCTCGCGCACCGGCCTGCGTTGAAGGGCGGCTACTTTCCGGTGCCGCCGGTGGATTCATTGCAGGACATTCGCTCCGAGATGTGCCTGCTGCTCGAACAGCAGGGCGTCGAAGTCGAAGTGCATCATCACGAAGTGGCGGCGCCGGGCCAGTGCGAGATCGGCACTAAATTTACGACGCTGACCAAGCGCGCCGATTGGCTGCAAATCCTGAAATACACCGTGTGGAACGTGGCGGCGAGCTACGGCAAGACGGCGACCTTCATGCCCAAGCCGGTGGTGGGCGACAACGGCTCGGGCATGCACGTGCACCAGTCGATTTGGAACGGCACGACTAATCTGTTCGCAGGCGATGGCTACGCGGGCCTGTCGGACTTTGCGCTGCATTACATCGGCGGCATCATCAAGCACGCGCGCGCTCTAAATGCGATTACCAATCCGGGCACCAATTCGTACAAGCGGCTGGTGCCGGGGTTCGAAGCGCCGGTGAAGTTGGCCTATTCGGCGCGCAACCGGTCGGCGTCGATTCGAATTCCGTACGTGTCCAATCCGAAGGGGCGCCGCATCGAAGTGCGTTTTCCGGATCCGACCGCCAACGCGTACATGGCGTTTGCCGCGATGATGATGGCGGGGCTCGACGGTGTGCAGAACAAGATTCATCCGGGCGAGCCGGCGGACAAAAATCTCTACGACTTGCCGCCGGAAGAGGACGCCAAGATTCCAACAGTGTGCTCGTCGCTCGAGCAAGCGCTCGAATACCTGGACAACGATCGCGAGTTCCTGACGCGCGGCGGCGTGTTCAGCAACGACCTGATCGACGCCTACATCGCGCTGAAAATGGACGAGGTCACGCGCTTCCGGATGACCACGCACCCGCTCGAATTCGAAATGTATTACAGCTCGTAAACGCGGGGGCGCGGCACAGAAGGAAGGGGCGGCGTTGGAACAAACGGCCACCCTCCCACGAATGCGGGAATTTGACCAACAAGACGGCCTACTCGCCCGATTTACAGGCGATGACCTGCCTTACACTGCGCGCCTCCCGCATCGGAGAACAACGCCCTGTGAAGCGCTTTGTCTCTACCACCGCCTTGATCTGCTGTGCGCTCGCTTCGGCCTCCGCGCCGGCGCAATCGTCCGACATTTTTCTGTGCACCGACGAGCACGGGCAAAAGGTCTTTCAGAACACCGGCAACGTGAAAACCTGCAAGCGCCTGGACGTGCAGCCGATCCTGACGCTGCCGGCATCGCGTGTACCGCAGGCCAGAACTGGCGTGCAACCCGCAGTCGAGCAACGCGCGTCCGCATCGCCCGCCAATTTTCCGCGAGTCGACGGCGACACACAGCGCACGCGCGACAGCGACCGGCGCCGCATTTTGGAAGACGAGTTGAAGGGCGAGGAAGAGCGGCTGGCCAAGCTGAAGACCGAGTTCAACAACGGCGAGCCCGAGCGGCGTGGCGATGAGCGCAATTTCGCGCTGTACAAAGAGCGGACGCTGCGCCTGCAGGAAGACATTGCGCGCACCGAGAACAACGTGCGCGCACTCGCGCGCGAAATTTCCCTGCTGCGCACGCAGTAGCGGCTCTAATAACGCTTCGCTCCGGTTGTTCCAAGGCCGCGCATGAACGCGGTCGAGTCGCTTTCGCTCGCGCATCGCGCCCAGTACGACGGCCTTGACCTGCTTTCCACTGCGGTGTTGCTGGTCGACCGCGCGGGCCGTATCGCGCATGTAAATCAGTCGGCCGAATTGCTGTTCGACACCTCGCGTAAAACGCTGATCGGCCAACTGGCGGGCCGCGTGCTGGGCGACGACGGCGAGATGCGGCACCTCGTTACCGACGCCGAGGCCAACGCATTCGGCCAGCGCAAGCAGATCATGGAGCTGCGCCGGATCGGGCGCGAACCGCTGCCGGTGCGTGTGATCGCAACTGCACAGCTGGGGGACGACTTCCCGCTCGTTCTCGAAGTATCCGAAATCGAGCAGCAGCTAAAAGTGGATCGCGAGGAGCGTCAGATCGGGCTCACCGAAGCAAATCGCGAGCTGCTGCGCAACCTGGCGCACGAGATCAAGAATCCGCTCGGCGGCGTGCGCGGCGCGGCGCAATTGCTCGAAGCTGAGCTGGCGAGCCACGAGCAGCGCGAATACACGCGCGTCATCATTGCCGAAGCCGATCGGCTGCACGCGCTGGTCGATCGCCTGCTGATGCCGCATCGCGCGCCGCGCGTCGTTTCCGACTTGAACATCCACGAGGTGTGCGAGCGCGTGCGGCTCATCATGGTGTCGGAGTTTCCGCGCGGCCTTGCCATCGTGCGCGACTACGACGCCAGCGTTCCCGAATTTCGCGGTGACAAGGAGCAGTTGATCCAGGCGATGCTCAACGTCGTACGCAATGCGGCGCAGGCGCTCGATCCGCGCATTGCGGCTGGTGACGGCGAGATCACTTTGCGGACCCGCGTCGCGCGCCAGGTGACGATCGCGCGCGCGCGGCACCGGCTGGCCCTGGATCTGCATGTGATCGACAACGGCCCGGGCATACCGGAAGAGATCAAGGACCGGATCTTCTTTCCGCTGGTGTCAGGACGTGACGGCGGTAACGGTCTCGGCCTGACGCTTGCTCAGACATTGATCCAGCAGCACGACGGCATGATCGAGGCCGACAGTCGTCCTGGCCGAACCAACTTCCGCATCCTGATACCGTTGTGAAGTCGATCTGGATCGTCGATGACGACCGCTCGATCCGCTGGGTGCTGGAGAAGGCGCTCGCGCGCGAGAACCTGCCGTGCAAGGCGTTCGCCGGCGCGCAGGAAGTGCTGGCCGAGCTCGAGCACGACAGCCCGCAGGTGCTGGTCTCCGATATCCGAATGCCCGGTGTGAACGGCACCGAACTGCTGCGCGCGGTCAAGCGCAAGCACCCTGCGCTGCCGGTGATCATCATGACCGCATTCTCCGACCTCGACAGCGCAGTTTCGTCGTTTCAGGGGGGCGCGTTCGAATACCTGCCGAAGCCGTTCGATGTCGACAAAGCGGTCGAGCTGATCCGCCGCGCCGTCGACGAGAGCGTGCGCGAATCGCAGGCCGACGAGTCGCCTTTGGACGCTCCCGAGATTCTCGGACAGGCGCCGTCGATGCAGGAGGTGTTTCGTGCGATCGGTCGGCTGTCGCAATCGAATGTGACGGTGCTGTTGATCGGCGAATCGGGCAGCGGCAAGGAAGTGGTTGCTCGGGCATTGCACAAGCACAGTCCGCGTGCGCAGACGCCGTTCATCGCGTTGAACATGGCAGCGATTCCGCGCGACCTGCTCGAAAGCGAGCTGTTCGGCCACGAGCGCGGCGCATTCACCGGCGCTCAGGCGATGCGGCGCGGCCGCTTCGAACAGGCCGAAGGCGGAACGCT
>JBGSWX010000373.1:0-3525 GCA_041751695.1 Burkholderiaceae bacterium
CGTTGTAGACCAGAAATCCGGTGTCGACCGGGTAGGTGATGCCGTCCAGCGTGACGTCGACGGTATGCGTGTGGCCGCCGAGCCGGACTTCGGCTTCGTACAGCGTTACTTGATGCTCATTCCGTAACGCATGCGCCGCGGCCAGACCGGATATACCGGCGCCGACGACCGCGACCTTCATTCGCCGCGTTTTTCGTGCTTGATCAGCGCGTACGCCGAATGATTGTGGATCGACTCGAAGTTTTCCGCCTCGATGGTGTAGGCCACGATGCGCGCGTCGCTGTTCAGCGCGAGCGCAACGTCGCGCACCACGTCTTCGACGAACTTGGGGTTGTTGTATGCACGCTCGGTCACATACTTTTCATCCGGGCGCTTCAGCAAACCCCAGATTTCGCAGGACGATGCGTCTTCCGCGATGCGAATCTGCTCTTCGACCGCGATTTCATCGGCGAGCTCGGCAGTGATGGTGATATGCGAGCGTTGGTTGTGCGCGCCGTAGTCGGAGACTTTCTTGCTGCACGGGCACAGGCTGGTCACCGGCACCACCACCTTTTGCTTGAAGCGAGTCGTCTCGCCGTCAGTGTCGATCGTGAACGTCAGCTGATAGTCCATCAGGCTCTCGACGCCCGATACCGGGGCGGTCTTCGTCACGAAAAACGGCATTCGCATTTCGATGTGGCCGGCCGTGGCATCGAGCCGCTCGACCATCTTGCCGAGCAACGTGCGAATCGACGCCATCGACAACGGCTCGGCGTGGCCCTGCAGCACATCGACAAAGCGCGACATGTGCGTGCCTTTCTGATCCGCCGGCAACCCAACGTACATGTCGATCGACGCGACCGACGGCTGCGGACCGCGCGCGCTTGCCACCATCACCGGATGCGTCAATGACCTCACCCCGACGCGCTGGATCGCGAGTTCGCGGCGGTCCACACCGGATTGCACGTCCGGCAGAAATAGATCGTCGGGGGCGTTCATTTCGTAGTCAACAATTGCTCGATCTGGCTCGTCAACCGCTTGTCGAGCGGCGCAGTATCGCTTGAAAACGCAGCAACGACTTTGCCGTTGCGATCGATCAGATACTTGTGGAAGTTCCACTTGGGCGCCTGGCCGGTCGATTTGGCGAGCGCGGCGAAAAACGAGCTGGCTGACGCGCCCGCCACCGACGACTTGGCGAACATCGGAAACTTGACGCCGTAGGTGTTGAAACAGAACTCCGCGATCTCTTTATTTTTCGCTTTCTCCTGATTGCCGAAGTCGCCCGATGGAAAGCCGAGCACGGTCAGACCGCGTGCCGCATATTGGGCATGCAGCTTTTCGAGGCCCTCGTATTGCGGCGTGTAACCGCAATAGCTCGCGGTGTTCACGACCAGCAGCACACGGCCTTGAAACTGGCATAGAGGCTGCGGGGTTTCATCCTGCAGCCGGGCGAACGTGTGGTTCAGCAACGGCGGGCAACTTTGCGCTGATACCGGGCCGATCAGCAGCAACCCGCTCATCAGTAGCAGTGCACGGGTAATGATGGGTGATCGAGCAAACATTGCGGTTTTGGATCCTCCATGCGCCAAGCAGCCGATGCTAAAGAATCTGGGTTTTCGGTCAACTCGGGTGGACGGGCGCTTATTCTGGTCAATTCACCCGTCACTCAGGCCGTTTCACGGCACGGCGGTAGGTTCAACGATACGCGCGCAATCAAGACGCACTGGAAATCACTCACAATCTTCCTTTGGCCAAATCGCCGGAGAACCCATGAAGCTCGATCAGCGGGTAGCCGTCATAACCGGCGCAGCGCAGGGTATAGGCGCTGCGTGTGCCCGCTTGTTTGCCGCGCACGGTGCGCGGGTCGTCATCGCCGACATCAACGAGGCGCGCGCTGTGACGCTGGCGGACGAGATCGTGGGCGCTGGCGGGGTTGCGATGTTCCAGCGAGCCGATGTCGCGGCGAGTAACGATTGCACAGCGCTGATGGCGCGAGCGGTCGAGCAATTCGAGCGGATCGACATTCTCGTCAACAACGCAGGCATCGTGCACGGCGCCGAATTCCTAGAACTGGCCGAAGATGACTTCGACCGGGTGCTGGGAGTCAACCTGAAAGGCGCATTTTTATGCGGGCAGGCCGCCGCGCGCTGCATGATTGCGCAATCACCGCGCGCGAACGCTCCGCGCGGGGTCATCATCAACATGTCGAGCATCAACTCGGTAGTGGCGATTCCGAATCAGGTGGCCTACACCGTCAGCAAGGGCGGGCTTAACCAGTTGACGAAGGTGATGGCGCTCGCCCTGGCTCCGCACGGAATCCGCGTGATGGGGATCGGTCCGGGTTCGATTGCGACCGAGATGCTAAAAGCCGCGGTGCTGACCAGCGGCCCCGCGCGCGACCGCATCATGTCGCGCACGCCGCTGCAGCGGTTGGGCGAGCCCGATGAAATCGCGAAGGTTGCGCTGTTCCTGGCGAGCGACGATGCGTCGTACATGACTGGCACCACGGTGTACCCGGACGGTGGAAGGCTCGCTTTGAACTACACGGTCTAGGGTGTCGACAACCGAACTCGACCCGGCGCGCGAGCGCCGCATGCTGCTGACGCTGGCGGCGATCCAGTTCACCACCGTGCTCGACTTCATGGTGATCATGCCGCTCGCGCCGCAATTTGTGCGCGTATTCGAACTCACCACGCAGCAGTTCGGATGGCTCATTTCCGCCTACACATTTGCCGCCGCGATCGCCGGCATTGTGGCTGCGGTGGTCATCGAGCGGTTCGAGCGCAAGCGATTGCTGCTGGCGGTGTACGTCGGCTTCGTCGTTGCGGCGGTGGTGACTGCCAGCGCGCAGAGTTTCCCGATGCTGCTCGTCGCGCGGGCATTGGCCGGCATGTTCGGCGGCGTTCTCTACGGCGTGATCTTCACCGTCATCGGCGACACGATTCCCGAAGCGCGGCGCGGCCGCGCCACCGGCGTTGTGATGACTTCGTTTGCGATTTCGACGGTGGCGGGGGTTCCGCTCGCATTGTTGCTGTCGAACGCGTTCAACTGGCGCGCCGCGTTTGTGGTCGTGGCCGTCTCCGGTGCCGTCAACGCGCTGATTGCGCGGCGCACGCTGCCCAATGTGGCGCACGCAGCGACGCCTGCGACCCAGGCGCGGCAGGAACGCGCGCTATGGAGTGAATTCGTGCACACGCTGACGTTTCCGAATCATCTGCGCGCGTTCATGTTCACACTGTTGATGATGATCTCCGGCTTCATGGTGATTCCATACATCAGCCTGTATATGACATCGAACATCGGCTTGCCGGAGACTCAATTGCCGCTCGTCTACCTGGCGGGCGGCATCGCGACTTTTTTTACCGCGCGCTGGTTCGGGCATTGGGCTGACCGCTCGGGAAAGCACCAGGTGTATCGCTGGATTGCGCTGATGTCGCTGGCGCCGCTGTTGATCGTCACGCACGCGCCGGCGCTGCCGCTGGTGGGCACACTCGCCATCGCCACCCTGTTCTTCGTGTTGGTGTCGGGCCGCATGGTGCCGGGCAT
>JBGSWX010000374.1:0-2409 GCA_041751695.1 Burkholderiaceae bacterium
GATCGCGGTGACCGGCGCCAAGCGCCATCCGAGCTTGCCCGATACGCCGACGCTCGCCGAAGCAGGAATCAAGAACTTCGAAGCGCTCGCCTACTGGGGCGTGATCGCACCCGCGAAGACCCCGCCCGCCCTGGTGGAGCGCATGAATGCGGAAGTGCAGAAAGCGCTGAAAGATCCGATGGTCGCCGAGCGGCTGGCCGCGCAAGGCATGACGGTCACCGGACAAGGACCGGCAGAGTTCAAGTCGTTCATGCAGAAAGAACTCGATCGCTGGAGCAAGATCGTCAAGCAAAACCGCATCACCGCGGGCGGTTAACAACTCAGTAGCCGCGTCGCCAGTCGATCCGCGGGTCACTGCGGGGCGATGACGCTCGCGTGCCGTGCAATCTGCTGCCAGCGTCCATCCTGCTTCATCCAGACTGCAGTGAAGCGCAGGCGCGACGTGGTGCCGGCGTTGAGCATCTTGCCCGCCCAGGCGACCGTCTCTGCACCGCTTACAACGGCAATGTCGCCATGGACGCGAACATATTCGAGCCGCCGATCGTAAGCGCTGAATGCGAGGTTGCCGCTTGCCGTCATCCCCATGACCTGTTTCTTGTCGATGAACTTGTTAAACGGATTCGTCACCACGAAATCGTTAGACCAAAGTCGGTTCAACGTATCGACATCGTTGCGCAACAGGGCGTCAACTTCAAACGTGTTTAGGGTCTTGATCTGCTGCTCGGCATCGAGCGCCTGATGCACCTGATGTGCCTCGGCCGTCTGACTCATGGCAGGCCCGGTCACGAAAAGAGCCATGAGGACGAAAACTGATAAGCCTGTCACAGTGCGCATCACCCTTTATCTCCTGTCAAAGTGCGACTCAACTTTCCGGCTGAACCTGCAGCGCCACCAACAAGCGCGCGACCATGTTGTAGGTGGCCGTAACCGCCGTGAGCTCGACCGTTTCCTGCGGCGACAAACGTTGCTTCAGTGAATCGAACACCGCGTCTGGAATTTGCACGTCGCGTGTGCTGGCAATCGCGAACCGGATCACCGTACGCTGCTGTTCGTCAAACAAATCACTCGTCGCTGCTGCATCGGGATCGCTGAGTGACGCCAGTTGCGCGTCGGTCGCGCCGGCTTTTTTCAACTCCGGCGCGTGATGGTGGAATTCGTACTCGGCGCCGGTGAGCCGCGCCACCACGCAGATCGCCAGCTCGCGCAAAAATGGTGACAGCGACAGTTCCTGTCGCAGCGCACGCAGATAGACATTCCAGCCGCGCGCCAGCGGCTCGGACCACAGCAGCATGCGGTCCAGATTCAGAAGCGCGCCGCCGCGGCGCGCTTCGATCGCGGCCACCAGTTCCGTGTCGCGCGGCGCCAGCGCCGGTGTCCAGGGTTTGATTCGCATACTCTGCTGTTTATGCTTAGTAACGCCGCGATCTTACCGGCGCTAACTGGAACTCCGCATGAAACGCTCTGACGCGATTACCCACGCCGAACAGCACTTCGACTCAGGCGCGTTCCGGCAAACACTGGCACGGCGTATTGCGGTACCCACCGAGAGCCAGAACCCCGAACGCGTGCAGGCGCTTGCCGACTATCTCGACGGCGAGATGCGTCCCGCCTTCGAAGCGATGGGCTTCGACTGTCAGACCTTGACCCATCCGAAGGCGCGCGCGCCGTTCCTGTTTGCGCAGCGCCTTGAAGACGCCCACTCTCCCACCGTATTCGGCTACGGCCATGGTGATGTGATTCGCGGCCTCGAGCGTGAATGGAAAGACGGTTTGTCACCGTGGCAGCTGACCGAGTCGAATGGCCGCTGGTACGGGCGCGGTATTGCCGACAACAAAGGCCAGCACTCGGTCAACATGGGCGCGCTGCGCTCGGTGATCGAGACGCGCGGCCGGCTCGGTTTCAACGCGAAGTACCTGATCGAAATGGGCGAGGAAACCGGCTCGCTCGGTCTGCGTGAAATCTGCAGCAGCCACAAGGAGCTTTTCAAAGCCGATCTGCTGGTGGCGTCTGACGGACCACGGCTGCGCGCCGAACGGCCGACGGTATTTCTCGGCTCGCGCGGCAACGCCAACTTCGACTTGACGATCGAAGCGCGCAAAGGCGGTCATCACTCGGGCAATTGGGGCGGGCTCATCAGCAATCCCGGCATTCAACTGGCGCACGCGATCGCCTGCATCGTGTCGCCCACCGGTCAGATTCGCATCGACGAATGGGTGCCGCGCGAGCTGCCGGCGTCGGTGCGCCGCGCGTTGGCCGACTGCGAGGTCGATGGCGGTGTCGACGGGCCGGCGATCGAACCCTGGTGGGGCGAGCCCGGCCTGTCACCGGCCGAGCGTGTCTTTGGATGGTGTTCGTTCGAAGTGCTCGCCTTCAAAACCGGCAACCCGGACACACCGGTCAACGCGATTC
>JBGSWX010000375.1:0-1620 GCA_041751695.1 Burkholderiaceae bacterium
GCGAGCGGACATCGTCGTGATCGACACTGGCTCAAGCTTGAAGTGGTCGTGAGCGCTATGGATCGGTTCTCAGCCCAACCAGGCGAGGACTTCGCGACCGCGCTCGTCGAACCCCAATGGCGCAGGTGCTAGGTCGAAGCCCGCGTCCAGCTTCAGCCCCCGCCCCTCCACTCCCTGCGCCCGACACCAGAGCGCCCAGTTGCCCGGGTAGTTGACGTGGTGCAGCAGCGCAAAGCGCAACAGGTCGGCAGGCGACTTGATGCGCTCCTTCAAGCTCGGGTGGCAGATCGGCACGATCTCTTTGCCGATGACGTAGGTGGCCTGTACATGGCGCGGCCAGCGGCTGGAGGCGCTCGCGCGAGTCTCGATCCAGCAGTCGACGTCTTCGCGATGGAAGTCGTCGTCCTTGCGATAGGGCTTGAAGACGATATCAAGCCCCGGGTGCTTGGCGTAGAGCGACGGCAGGCGCGGCACGAGCCAGCGCATGTTGAGCGACGGGATGGCACTGACGCGCAACCGCTGCTTGGAACTGGTCGACTCCTTGAGCGGCACCGCCGCTTCGAGCGCGGCGATCGCAGCGTGGATGGAGTTGTAGTAATCCTGTCCCGCTGCAGTGGGCACGACACCGCTTGGTCCGCGCTCGAACAGGTCGATGCCCAAGCGTGCTTCGAGCCGCAATACCGCACGACTGACGGCGCCTTGGGTGACCGCCAGGCGCACCGCTGCACGTGAGAAATTTCCCGTTTCGACGACCGCTGCAAAGGCATGCAACTCGGTCAGCGAGGGTGAGCGAAAGCGCATCAGCTATTACATCACTGCATGACGGCGTGCCGCTTTGTCGATGGACGAGCTCGTGGCAAGACGCGCACAGTCTGCGCAGCCACTGCAACCCGCATCGCGAAGAAAGAAACCAACATGAAGCTGAATCGGCGGCGCCTCATCACCACCTGCGCTGCGCTGAGTACTACCTCTTTCTTGCAAGCCGCACAGGCACAGTCGCGCTTTCCGGATCGAGCGATCACGATCATCGATCCGTTCTCCGCGGGCAGCAACACCGACTACTTCGCGCGCCCACTTGCCGAAGAGCTGTCGCGCGTGCTCGGGCAACCGGTGATCGTCGACAACAAGACCGGCAGCGGCGGCGCGATCGGCGCCGAGTTCGTCGCCAAGTCCAAGCCCGACGGCTACACGCTGTTGTTCGCTTCGGTCAGCACGCTCGTCGCCAACCCGGCGGTCAACAAGGCGCTGCGCTACGACCCGCTGAAGGACTTCGCGCCGATCACGACGATCGTCTCGCTGCCGAGCGCCACGGTCGTGCTTGCCGGCTCGCCGATCAAGTCGCTGCAGGAGTTGATCCAGCAAGCGCGCGACAAGCCGGCGTCGGTTTCGTTTGCGAGCCCGGGTGTCGGCTCGGCGGGACATGTGCTGCTGGAGCATTTCTCTTACCTGGCCGGCGTCAAGTTCCTGCACATCCCGTATCGCGGCAGCGGCCCGATCCTCACCGACCTGTTCGGTGCGCAGATCGATGTTGCCAGCGACAACATTCCGTCGCTGTTGCCGCACATCAAGAGCGGCAAGCTGCGCGCGCTCGCGGTGCGCGATGTGCGCCGCCTGCCCCAA
>JBGSWX010000376.1:0-1602 GCA_041751695.1 Burkholderiaceae bacterium
CGTTTGCTCGGGCTGGATATCGGCACCGCCCCTGAGCGCAAGCTGGCATTCGTATGCAGTCACCTGTACCGCCTGCGCCAGATTCAATGACGAGAATTCCGCGCTGGCAGGAATAGCGCAGCAGAACTGACAGCGCTCGACGTCTTCATTGCGCAGCCCGTCACGCTCGGTGCCGAACACGAACGCAACGTCGCCCTCTGCGCAGGTGGTCAATGCTTCGGCGCTACCCAATGCCGCCTGACGCAGGTCGAGCATCGGCGGTCCGAACTGCCGGTCATAGCCGGTCATTGCGAACGCAGTAGTGACGCCGGTCAACGCCTGCGCCAGTGTCGAACAAGTCTGGCTGGCCAGGAGCACATCGATGCCGCCGGTCGCCAGTGCCACCGCCTCGGGTTGATCGCGATAATCCGCAAGACGCGGGTTGACGATCACCAGCCGCTGAAATCCCATCGTCTTCATCGCGCGCGCCGCCGCTCCGATGTTGCCGGGGTGGCTGGGGGCCACAAGCACGAAGCGAATGCGGTCGAACACGTGGGGAGGAGGAGTTGGACGGTCGATGCACTAAACTGCACGCTCAGTCTAATCGCCGCTCGCCTCTCATGAGCGCGCTCCTTCATGCACCCAATGCTCAACACGGCCATCAAGGCCGCACGCAAGGCCGGCTCGATCATTAATCGAGCCAGTCTCGATCTGGATTTGATCCGCGTCTCGAACAAGGGTCGCAGTGATTTCGTCACCGAGGTCGACAAGGCGGCCGAGCAGGCGATTCTCGAAATCGTCTCGAAGGCGTATCCGGACCACGCGATCCTCGCCGAAGAATCGGGCGCCTCCGGAAAATCGGAGTACACGTGGATCATCGACCCGCTCGACGGCACCACGAACTTCATTCACGGCTTTCCGCAGTACGCGGTGTCGATCGCGCTCAGGCATCGCGAGCACGTGACGCAGGCGGTCGTATATGACCCCACCCGTAACGAGCTTTTTACCGCCACGCGCGGACGCGGCGCCTTCATGAACGAGCGCCGGCTTCGCGTTTCGAAGCGTGAACGCATGGCCGATTGCCTGATCGGCACCGGGTTTCCATTTCGCTCACTCGAACATCTTGACGAATATCTGCAGATGTTCAGAAACATCACCGAAGCGACGGCCGGTGTGCGTCGCCCCGGCGCCGCGGCGCTCGATCTCGCCTACGTTGCCGCCGGACGGCTTGACGGCTTCTGGGAGGTCGGATTGTCCCCATGGGACATGGCGGCGGGCGGTCTGTTGATCCTCGAAGCGGGCGGCCTCGTTTCCAACTTCGAAGGCGAGCCCGGCTTCATGGAAGACGGCCGCATCGTGTGCGCGTCGCCGAAGATTTTTCCGCAACTTCTGAAGTTGGTGGGCGACGTGCATCGCCAGTACGCGACCTAGCCAATCGCCCACCGGTAGCGCATGAACGCCACCGATCTGGCGCGGCACACGCCGATGATGCAGCAGTACTGGCGCATCAAGGCCGAGCATCCGAACGTGCTGCTGCTGTATCGGATGGGCGATTTTTACGAGCTCTTTTATGACGACGCCGAGCGCGGTTCGCGCCTATTGAATCTGACGCTGACCACCCGC
>JBGSWX010000377.1:0-2084 GCA_041751695.1 Burkholderiaceae bacterium
GGGCCCGCTCGCGTTTCACGGTGACCGACCGCCAGTACATACGGCCCGGGCGCGCGCGCGGCAAAGATTGCGCGCAGCGGCCGCCATTCGGCCTCAATCGTCGGCGGATCACCGTCCAGCGGTGCTGCGAAGTCAAAGCGCAGGCGATCGGAGCGAACCGCGGTCACCAGCGGCGCGCCTTCGACTTCGACCCCGTCGCGCAGCACGCGAAACGCTTCGATAGACGCAATGTGCTGCCAGTGCTCTTGCGTACGGCGCGGGCCGACAATGGGACGATGCGCGCGCGGCGGCGCGCCGTCGTGCCGGTAGACCTGCGCCCGCAGCACCCGATTCAGCTCGGGCATTTTCACGAACAAGCGCGTGATCGGCAGCGCTTCGGGAACGTCGACGTACAGGCTGCGGCGATCATCGGACAGTGTCGCCGCCAGCGTTGCGCGCGGCAGCTTCACGCTCGGCGCGACATGTTCGACGAACTGCGCTCGCTCGATGGACGGAACGTCGTTCGACCTCCATGCAACACGAATGAATGCGGGTGGGCGAGCTATATCGAAGCGATTGCGTTCGACGACCTCGCCGAGGCTGCGCGTGCGAGCCAATGGCCCGGCAACAAGCGGGCGCCAGAAGACGAGGTCATCGCTGCCAAGAATTTCGACCCTGCCCGCATAGTCGGGAGCGTCGGACGCGAACGCCAGGACGAGTGCGCCCTTCAAATCTTTCAACGGTCGCGCATCGATCAGGTAACCGCCGATAACGGGTGGCGCGGTCACAGGCGGCGACAACGGCCCGATTTCCACCACCGCGCGCTCGCGATCACGCTCGACCCTGAGCGCAAACGCGCGCAGCAGCGACTCGCGCGCTTCGGTTTCCGCAGGAAGGCGAGCGAGTCGCAAGTCGACCGCGTGCGAGATCGGCGCCAGTGGCGCCGGTGGCGACACATACGCGATCGGCAGCGCTTCATCGCGCGCGTTGAAAATGCGCAGGTCGGTGAGATCGCGCGTCTGCGACGCTCGATACACCGCTTCCGGAAACTCGACCACGTGCAAGCCATCGCCGGTCGTCGTCAGCGGCAGCCGCACCGCAAAGTCCGCGCTTCCCGGTGTTTGTGCCGTCGCGGCCAGCAGCGTGGCGCACGTGCACGCCGCGACAATCCCCTTGATCAATATCAGCTTCATGCCGCACTCCTCGCAGGTTGCGCCGCCGACGGCGGAACCGGCGCCAGGTAGCCGATCAGCAGAGTCAGTACGCCCACACCGACGAACGACACGATCCTCCAGATCGTGCCCTGGCCCGACAGATCGACGAAGAACAGCTTCACCACGACGGCTGCGAGCAACGCGGCGCCCACCATCCACCAGCCGCGCGTCGTGCCCCGGTGCCCGAAGACCATCAGCGCCATCGCGGTCGCAGTCCACAGCAGCGACAACACCGCCTGCACAAGCAACGATTCCATCAGCGCGTCGGCGTTCCACGGCACGTCGGCCAGAAAGTGAACCGCGCGCAGTGCAGCCGCATTGAGCGCGATAAATGCAGCGCCGCCGAGCGCAAAGCGCACCGAGCGTTGCCAGCTTGCGCGCAGATCGGCCAGGTGCCAGCGCAGCACGGCCGCCAGTACGAACAATGACGCAAGATCGAGCGGGTTGAGCAGCGGCACATACGGCAGCGGCGCCGGGTCGCCCGGAGTAAAGACGCTGGTAAACGCAATCCATGCCAGCGCAAACATCGCGAGGCCGGGGGCGCCTACCGATGCGTAGGTGAACGGCGCGGCGCGCATCGGCCATCGCACTGCGTAGTGGATTGTGAGCCACAGCGCCACCGCCGGTACCGCACCCCATGCGGCATGGAACCAGCCCACCCCCGCGATCGTGTCGATCCGCAGCGCGACCTCGGCCGCGATCATCGCCGCCAACAGCCACAACCCGCCCACGTGCAGCGGCGCTTGCATGCTGCCGGGAACACGCAGCAGCACCCGCTCTTCCCACGCCAGGCGTGCGTAGAAAAACGCCCACGCGAGCGGCCAGACGATCCAGCCGTAGTGTCGGCTCGGCATCTGCGCCACATCGATCGCCGCTACAACGACCGCGGCC
>JBGSWX010000378.1:0-1821 GCA_041751695.1 Burkholderiaceae bacterium
CCGCTGGAGCTGGGCACGCGCATGGCCGGCCCGACCACGCCGCCGCCTGAGGTCACCAGCGGCCCGGACCGCCAGTTGCTCGCAGGTTACAACGACGAAGGCCAGGTTGCCGTCGAGCAGCACTACGTCGAAGCGTTTGAGCCGAAGAACCCGGTTATCGAGCTGACCCGAAGCGGCAAAGGTCCGCTGCTTTGGGCCGGCGCCGCCAGCGTTTACTTCAATGCGCTGGTCCGCACAGACTTCATCGATCTGGGCAATGGTTCAGTCAAGGCCGTCGTGGCCCAGGCCCTGAACCCCGATGCAAAGCTGCGCGACCGCAACGTCGCGATGGTGATCGACATCGGCGGCGTCAAGGTCGAGCCGGGCAAGACGGTCACACTCCCCACGCGCGTCTTTTTCGGCCCACGAAAGCGCGAGCTGCTCCGCGACGACTACTACGCGGCCTTTCCGCTGGGGTACGATCGCACGCTGGTCGTAAGCGGCGCGTGCAGCATTTGCACCTTTCAGTGGCTCATCACCGCGCTGGTGTGGATGTTGTGGGCGTTTCACACGATCACGTTTGACTGGGGCCTGGCGATCATTTGCCTCGTGATGGTCGTTCGCCTGTTGCTTCACCCGATCACCAAGCGCTCGCAGATGCAGATGATGCGCATGTCGAAGATGGCGCCGGAGATCGAGCGGCTCAAGAAGAAGTACGGCGACGACAAAGACGAGCTGAATAAAGCGATGATGGGGCTATACAAAGAGCACGGCCCGGCGCAGATCATGGGATGTTTGCCGCTGTTCCTGCAGATGCCGATCTGGATCGCGCTGTGGCAGGCGCTGCAGACGACGTTTGAGCTGCGGCTGGCGCCGTTCCTGAAGTTCGGTGGAATTCACCTCACCTGGATCGATGATCTTTCCAAGCCAGACCAATTGTTCACCTGGCGCCCGATCTCTCTGCCGTTTGGCATCGAGCTGGGCGCGCTGAATTTATTGCCACTGCTGCTGGCCGTTGTGTTTTACCTGCAGCAGAAGTTCCAGCCCCAGCCCGCGGTCAGTACGCCGGAACAATTGCAGCAGCGGAAGATGATGCAGTGGATGTCGCTTCTGTTTCCGATCTTCCTTTACAACGGCCCCAGCGGGTTGAATCTTTACATCCTCACGAGCACCGGCATCGGGATCATCGAATCCAAGCGCATTCGCGATCACATCAAAGAGCGCGAAGAGGCGGAAAAGTCGGGCAAAGTGATCATCGACGCCAAACCGACTCGCGCGCAGCGCAAGCAGCGCGAGTTGCCCAGCAGTCTCCCCGACCGCGACGCGAAGAAGAAGACCGGCTTCATGGCAAGGCTGTCCGAGCTGGCCGACAACGCTCGCCGCGAGGCCGAGCGCCGCGCCCGCGACAAGTCGTGAGGCGGCGCTATACTTGCGGCAACCGTGCAAACCGGTGACACGATTGCCGCCATCAGCAGCACCGCAGCCGCCCCCGCGGCCAGGATTATTCTGCGACTAAGCGGACCTTCAGCGCGATCGATCGTCTCGAATCTTTTAATCAACGCCTCAGCCGGCGCGATGCGCCAGTCCCTCTCATTCGACGGCCTCTCGTTGCCCGCGTGGGTATACATCTTCGTCGCCCCGCGGAGTTACACCGGTGAAGACATTGTGGAATTGCACATCCCCGGCAACCCGCTTTTAGCGCGAATGCTGCTGAATCGACTGATCAAGCTGGGCGCGCGTCAGGCCGACGCCGGCGAGTTCACCGCCCGCGCGTTCTTCAATGGCGCAATGGATTTGGCGCAGGCCGAAGCAGTGGCATCGGTCATACGCGCCCAGTCGGAC
>JBGSWX010000379.1:0-3121 GCA_041751695.1 Burkholderiaceae bacterium
GCGCCTGCGTAAAGCGGCCGCGGCGCAGTGCGAAGCTCCGGATCGGTGCGTGAACGGCTTGCTCCGGCTCCGCTTGCAGCGCCGGCTCGGCGAGCGTCGACAACGTAAGCGGCTTCAAGCCGCCTTGCTCGGCGCGATCACGCCGATGGTCGGCGAGCTTGCACTCGCGCTGTAGAGTTTTTTCGGCATGCGGCCGGCGAGGAACGCTTCGCGGCCCGCCTCCACCGCCTTGCGCATCGCGCTCGCCATCCTGATCGGATCTCTCGCCTGCGCGACCGCGGTGTTCATCAACACGCCGGCGCACCCGAGCTCCATCGCAATCGCGGCATCGCTCGCGGTGCCCACGCCGGCATCGACGATGACCGGCACTCTGGCCTTATCCAGTATCAACTGAATGTTCCACGGATTCAGGATGCCCATGCCGGAGCCGATCAGCGACGCGAGCGGCATGATCGCCACGCACCCGATCGACTCCAGCGTTTGCGCCTGAATCGGATCGTCGCTGCAATAGACCATCACTTCGAAACCTTCGCGCACCAGAGTTTCGGCCGCCTTCAGAGTCTCGGGCATGTTCGGATACAGCGTCTGCGGATCACCCAGCACTTCCAGCTTGGTGAGCGCGTGGCCGTCCAGCAGCTCGCGCGCAAGACGCAGCGTGCGCACCGCGTCGTCGGCCGTGTAGCAGCCGGCGCTGTTGGGCAGCATCGTGTACTTCGACGGCGGTAGTACCTCTAGAAGATTGGGTTCGCCGCGCGTTTGGCCGATATTGGTACGGCGAATCGCAACGGTAATGATTTGCGCGCCGCTCGCTTCGACCGCGGCCCGCGTCTGCGGGAAGTCCTTGTATTTGCCGGTGCCGAGCAGCAGCCGTGAAGTGAACCTGCGCGCACCGATGCACAAAACGTCTTCAGTCATTAACCGCCTCCAACCGCAACCACGATTTCAAGCCGATCGCCGTCCATAAGCTCGGTCGACGCGTGCAGACTCTTCGGCACGATTTCGCCATTGCGTTCAACCGCAATGCGCTTGCCCGCGGTGTCGAGCTGCGTCAGCAATTGCGCAATGGTAGTTGCATGCGGCAGTTCGCGTGTGCTGCCGTTGACCGCAATCGAGATGGATGTCGTGTTCATTTCGTTCTAAGGTTTGAGCGGGTGATGGGGATCGAACCCACGTCTTGAGCTTGGGAAGCTCAGGTCCTGCCATTGAACGACACCCGCAGAAGTCCAAATTTACATCAGGGTTTGCGCCAATGTAGTGTGCTTGTAATCAACCGCCTGGAGCGTCGACTAAGCCTCCGAGCTCGTGCCGCGTGCACGAATTCGGGGACGGGGGGTTGATGACCTAGGTAGCGCAATCCAACCCGCAAATCAATCTTTACCACGTGGAGATGAGAATGAAAAAGGCATGGTTGGCAATTCCGGCGATGGCGCTGTGTATGGGCTTTGCACCCGTCGCATCGGCCGACGAGACGTTCAAGTTCGAAGATTTCTTCAAGATGGCCGATACCAACAAAGACGGCATGATGACCAAGCAGGAATTCATGAACGCCGCCGGCATGCGCTATGACGCGATGATGGCTAAGATGAAGAAAATGCCGGGCGACAAAGGCAAGATGATGATGAAGGGCGACATGATGACCAAAGACGGCGCCAAGATGTTCGTCGACGAGTGGAAGACGTACAGCGGCTCGTAAGAAATCAGGAAAAACGAAAAGAGCCCGGTTGTCGGGCTCTCTTTTTACGCCGCTCCATTCCTTCGTCGACGCGCCTTTCTCAGAGCTGCGCCACTTTCGCCTGTTGCCTTACGGAAATGCCGAAACAGCGACCAGCGGGTGCCGAAGCCGGCCACGAGCGCGATCTCGCTGAGATCCAGTTCAAGACGGTCCAGCAATCGACTCGCCGTCGCCAATCGCTTGTTGATCAGAAAGCCATACGGACTGACGCCATGCACATCGCGGAACAATCGAATCAAGTGGAACTTCGAAAGGCTCGCGGCCGCTGCGATTTCATCGAGCGTTATCGGAGCTGCGTAGTTCGAGCAGATGAAATCGGCGGCCCAGTTAACGCGTCTGAGCAATTCCTCGCGCGTCGAGCGCTTGACTGATCCGATCGAACGCTCGTTATCGCGCAACCGGTGATCTGCACTGAGCATTCGTTGCAGCAGGTTCTGCAGCGATTCCTCGAGAGCATCTGCGTCGTCGATTTCTTCGCGTACCTTGTGCGCGAATTGCATTAGTGCCGGGGTGACAATGTCATCATGCGGGCGCAGATGTTCGGCGAAGTGCGGCTGCCGCAACGCGAGCCGCGCTCCGTCGTCGGCTGCCTGCGTCAGCGTCGAGCACAGCGCGCCCATCACTTCGTCGGCCATCTTCGGCCGGAAGAACACGCAGAACGATTCCACCTCTTGCTCACCCTGCAAGACGCTCGAGCAGGTCTGACTTTCGTTGAGGATCAGGTAAGCGTCGTCGTCCACAGTTAGGCGCCGCTTGCCGACGGTATAGGTTTCGCTCCCGCCCCATGCCATCTTGATCGACAGCGATTGCTTGTGCGGCAGGTATTCGGCGTAGCGCGAGCGCCCGCAGACGATCGTATTTTCGCGTCCCCAGCGCGCGAAGTAGTTCGCGCGAAACGCGGCGTTGGCTGGCGTCAAAGGCCGCGGTGGCAGGTCGGGCATCTCGCGCAGAATCATCGGTGGATGCGGTGAGGTCTCATTTCTGTGAATCGCGCACCGCGTAGCGGCCGTCGAACAGCGTTTTCCATTCACTTCCCGCTGCATTCTGCACCTGCCAGAACTGGCGAACGCTCTTGTCGGCCATCGGCGTCCAGGTGATCCTGTGGCGCGGCGTGCTGTCCGCGCCGGCGCTTTGCAGCACCATGCTGCCTCCTTGGAGCTGCCCGTCGAGCGCGAGGCTTTGTCCCTGCGAATCGATCCAGGTCTGATGCCAGCGTTTGGTCTCGGCATTGTAGAAGTTGAGACTGGCGCCGTTAAAGCCGCCGGTACCGGACCACTCTTCGCTGATCGCGCATCCGTTCAGAATCGAGCGGATGCTGTTGCGGCCGGCGACCTTGCCGTTCTGCGTCACGTCCCATTCACCTAGCCAGAAATCGAATTGGCGATACTC
>JBGSWX010000380.1:0-1685 GCA_041751695.1 Burkholderiaceae bacterium
ACGCCGAGCCGCGAATAGCTCGTCAACACCGACACAGGTATCGCCAAAACAAGACCGCTGGCAACGGGTATCAGCCACGGCAACATATCTGGCGCCTTCCATGCAACTACACCGACCCACGCGACCCCAATAGCAGTCTGCAAGCCGTGCCGGCGCAGCGCCTGTGAAAGAGGCGTCGATTTATCGGCACGGGCTGGCGAGTTCCACTGAATTGCCCAACCCAGAAACGCGGCAAATACAAACTGCGTGTGAAACAGCATGCGTACCGGCGCCAGCAGCGCGCTCATCAGCATTTCGGCCAGCACGCTCACGGCGAGCCGGAAGCGCCCGCCGTAGGAAGCGGCGTCGCGCGCGCCAGCCAACATCGCCGCCATGATTTTCGGCAGGAACAATGCCGAGGCGACGACGGCAAACAGGACCATCGCATGCTCCGGCCGCCACGAAGGCCACAGCGGAAAGAGCTGATGCGGCAGCACGAAGTATTGCGGCTCGGCATGGGTGTGCGCGACCAGCAGCCAGGTCGATAGCGCGAGAAACCCGAACCATAACGGCGCCGACAGATACGCCAGTGCACCGGTCAGGAACACCCAGCGATGCACCGGATGCATGCCGCGCGCAAACATCAGCCGCGCGTTCATCAGATTGCCGTGGCACCAGCGGCGGTCGCGTTTGACTTCCTCCAGCAAATTGGGCGGCGTTTCTTCGTAACTGCCGTCGAGGTCATACGCGATCCACACGCCGTAGCCGGCCCGCCGCATCAACGCGGCTTCGACAAAATCGTGCGACAGAATTTCACCCGACAGCGGCCCCCAGCCGGGCAGCGGCGCCAGCACGCAGTGCTTCATAAACGGCGCGAGCCGGATGATGGCGTTGTGGCCCCAGAAGTGCGATTCGCCGAGCTGCCAGTAGTGCAGGCCGGCGGTGAACATCGGCCCGTAGACGTGATTTGAGAATTGCTGGATGCGGGCGTGCAGCGTGTCGCGCCCGACCGCGCGCGGCGCGGTCTGGATGATGCCGGCGTCTGGCCGCGCTTCCATCAAGCGCACCAGCGTGGTCAGACATTCGCCGCTCATGATGCTGTCAGCGTCGAGCACAATCATGTAGCGATACCTCGCGCCCCATCTTCGGCAGAAGTCGTCGATGTTGCCGCTCTTTCGTTTGACGCGGCGCCGGCGATGCCGATAAAAAATTCGACCTTCGGCGCCGAGCTCCTCGCGCAGCGCATTCCACGCGTCGAGCTCTGCCACGCACAGGTCGGGGTTGTCGGTATCCGACAGGACGAAGAAATCAAAGTGATCGAGCGCGTTGGCGCGCGCGACCGACTCATACGATGCACGCAGGCCGGCGAAGACGCGCCGCACGTCTTCGTTGCAGATCGGCATGACGATCGCGGTGCGCGCCTCTGCAGGGATTCGCGTATCGATCGCGGCTGAGCGCGAAATCAAGTGCCGGTCACCGCCACGCGCGAGCACGAAAAATCCCATCACCGCCGTCCAAAAACCGGCCGCGAGCCAGCACGACAGCAACGCGAACATCACGAGCAACGCCGCCTCGCCCCACCCGATGGCCGTGTCGAGCATTTCATTGGCAGTCACGATGTTCGGCAACAACCCTTCCAATACGTACGTCGCATACAGCGCGGGCACCAGCGATAACGCGAGCAGCACGAAGCGGCGGCGATGCCC
>JBGSWX010000381.1:0-3538 GCA_041751695.1 Burkholderiaceae bacterium
CGGCGCGCGAAGCGGCGCCGGACGTGCCGCGGGGCTGGCTGGTGCAACGCGTGCCCGTCCGCTGGCGCGCAGAGCTCACGCGGCTCGGATGCGTATCGCTGCACACCAATCACCGCTACATGACCGCGGGTCTTGCGCGAAGGATCAAGACCTCAGGCGCATGGCTGTTCTGCTACACGGTAAACACGCCGCAGCGGGCGCGCACCATTGTCGGCTGGGGTGTCGATGCGTTCTGCACCGATGCAATCGATGTGATTGGCGCCGATGCTGCACTGTCATGCCCGTGAAAACGGGCATCGAGTTTCGATTTACCGCCGGATTCCCGCCTCCGCGGGAATGACAGACCTAGGCCGGGGGCTGCGTATCGATAAACGACGGCCGCGCGGCGAGTTTCTCGTAGTGCCGCGCCAGATTCGGATGCGAATAGCGCCAGTTGATATGCCTGAAACGAAAATCCAGGTAACCGAGCGCGCATCCGACCGCGATATCGGCCAGCGAGTATGAATGGCCGTTGCACCACGGTTTCTCCGCAAGGCCGTGCTCCATCGATGCAACGCCGGCATGCACCTTGTCCATCTGGCGGTCGATCCACTTTTCGCTTTGTAGTTCTGCCGGACGCTGCGTCTGCTCGAGCCGCACCAGAATCGCGGCGTCCATTGCGCCGTCGGCCAGCGCTTCCCAGGTGCGCACCTCGGCGCGCTCGCGGCCGTTGGGCGGAATCAATTTGGCCACCGGCGTCAGTGTGTCCAGGTACTCGACGATCACACGCGAGTCGAATAACGCACCGCCGTCTTCCATGATCAAACACGGCACCTTACCGAGCGGGTTCGCCTCGTGAATGCGCGTGTCGGGTGACCACACGTCTTCGAGCTCCAGGTGATATTCCAGGCGTTTTTCCGCCATCACGATGCGCACCTTGCGCACGTACGGGCTGGCGAGCGAAGCGATCAGGCGGAGATTTTTGGACACGGGGCGCGCTGGAACTGAAAGGCGAATCAGTATATCGATCGCGCGACGCTCGGCAATACCCACGCGCTTCCTGGGTGGATGAGCGATGCGCCTTTGATACACTGCGTGGCCCGTGAAAGTTCTACACGAAAAGTTCTACACGACCAGCGCCGCTTCGCCCCGCGTTCCGCCGAATCCGCACCGACCTCGCAAACGATTCCGCACGTAACGTGCCTGCTGAACTCGTTTCTCATCCCGCTTCGCTCACTGCAATTTCGCCGCTCGACGGCCGCTACAGCCGGCAGACAGCCGAGTTGCGCGACATTTTTTCCGAGTTCGCGTTCATGCGCGAGCGGCTGCGCGTCGAAGTGGCGTGGCTGCAGGGGCTGGCGACTCTCGGACTGCCCGAGTTTCCCGCTTTGCCGGACGGCGCCACGCGCGCTTTGCAGCAGCTCGTGACCGGCTTCAGCATCGACGATTGCACCGAGATCAAGGCGATCGAAGCAGAGACGAATCACGACGTCAAGGCGCTCGAGTATTTCATCAAGCGGCGCGCGCAGCCCGCGCTGGGCGCTGCCACGGAATTCATCCACTTCGCCTGCACGTCGGAAGACATCAACAACGTGGCCCACGCGCTGATGCTTCAAAGCGGTCGCGCGCTGCTGACGCGCCGCCTGCGCGCACTGCACGCCGAGTTGCGGGATCATGCGCATCGGTACGCGGATTTGCCGATGATCTCGCGCACGCACGGACAGCCCGCGAGCCCCACCACGGTAGGTAAGGAATTCGCGAATGTGTCGATGCGGCTGGCCGCCTCGATCGACGCGGCCGAGCGCGTGACGCTACTGGCGAAGATGAACGGCGCGGTGGGCAACTACAACGCGCATCTTGCCGCGTACCCGCGAGTCGATTGGGAGTCGTTCGCACGCGGTGTCGTCGAACGGCTCGGGCTGACGTTCAACACGCACACGATTCAGATCGAGCCGCACGACTCGATGGCCGAGCTGTTCGATGCGATCGCGCGCGCGAACAACGTGCTGCTCGATCTCGATCGCGATCTATGGGGCTACATCTCGCTCGGCTATTTCAAGCAGAAGCTGAAGGTGGGCGAGATCGGGTCCTCGACGATGCCGCACAAGGTCAACCCGATCGACTTCGAGAATTCGGAAGGCAATTTAGGTCTGGCCAATGCGCTGCTGCGGCATCTGGCCGACAAGCTTCCGATCTCGCGCTGGCAACGCGACCTCACCGATTCGACGGTGCTGCGCAACCTCGGAGTGGCGTTCGGATATTCGCTGATCGGTTACGACTCCTGCATGGGCGGCCTGCGCAAGCTGGAAATCGACGAGGCGCGGATTCGCACCGACCTCGATCAGGCATGGGAAGTATTGGCTGAGCCGGTCCAGACAGTGATGCGGCGCTACGGTGTAGAAAATTCCTACGAGCAGCTCAAGGCGCTGACGCGCGGCAGGGGCATTACGCGCGATGCTTTGCACGAGTTCATACGCGAGCTGTCGATTCCTTCCGAAGCGCGCGATGCGTTGCTGGCGTTGACGCCGGCTGGTTATCTAGGGAAAGCCCCTGAGCTTGCGCGTCGGGCTTGAGTCCGGCGCTCCGCTATGCATGATCGCCAAGACCGGTGGCGCGGCCGCAGTCCGCACGCAGTCAATGCGGCTGCGAAGAGCTGCGACAACTGCCACGACGACTTCAGGGCGAAATAGTCGCAGGGTTTCCGCGGCGGCGAATTAGCGTCGCCTTCGCCGCTGCGCGTGAGGTTTGTGCCAGCATTGCGGCGTAAGCAACGGATGCCCCCGCTATGGCGGCAGCCGCCACCGCCAGCACATCCTCGACGCGGACGGCGAACAATTCCTCGGACAGACCGAGCGCTGTGACGGCCAGCGCGCCGCTGATGACCACGGCGTGCAAAACGTCATTGATCGTTGCGAAGGTGCTCCTGTGTTGCATGGCGATTCCCCTGTGAATTCGAGTGTCTTGACTCGACCACATACTGGTGCCGATCGATTGCACGCTCGTTTCGGTTACCCAAATCGCCATTGCACTTGTAACGTCGCCCCGAGCGTTTCAACTGAAATCTGCGCGGCGTGACAAGTAACCTGCGCGCAACCTGCGAGAACAACGATGCGTGGATGAGCTCGTTGTTTGCCTTAAGTTGGTGGCCACGATTTCGGAAGGGGAAACAGAGTCAGGAAACGCTTGACGGCCGCTTTATCGCCATCGACGTTGACTTCGCCGGAGCGTATGGCGTCGGCAAGCGTGCGTCCCTCGTAGACGAGTGCGGCCAGCGTGTCCGGCTCGGTCGCGACGGTCGCGTCGGGCGAGTCCGCGCTGCCGCGCTCGATCGTGAGCCGGCTGTCTCTGATTTCGGCATGAAAAGTGTCGTCGCGCAACCGCAGCTCGACGCTCGCATCGAGTCCGGCGGCGGCGTTCGGCTCGAACATGGCTCGAAACGACAGAATCAGTGCATCGATACTGATCGGGTCGCCCTGCGGCAGCGCGGGCGACTGCACCGCCCAGCGGCCCAGCGCCGCGATGACGGGCTCGAGCTGCGTTCCCCATTCGGTCAGCTCGT
>JBGSWX010000382.1:0-3496 GCA_041751695.1 Burkholderiaceae bacterium
GCGCGTATCCAGCGGGCACCGTGCCCATGGCAGTGACGGTGACGATGACACCGTCGGGCGCGTGCGTGGTGTCACCGCCCGCCAGTGCGCACTGATGCGCGTCGGCCAACGCATACAGCCCGCCGCTGAATTGTTCGAGCCAGGGCACATCGGCCCGCGGCAGCGCCAACGCCAGGAAGAAACAGCGCGGCGTGGCGCCGCACGCTGCGAGATCCGACAGGCTGACCGCGAGTGCCTTGTGCCCCAGCGCCGCAGGATCCACGTCTGCAAAGAAATGAACGCCTTGGATCAGCGTATCGGTCGATACCGCCCACTGCTCACCGACGCCGGCCGCGAGCAACGCGCAATCGTCACCGACGCCGAGCGCTACCGCGGAGTTGGCGGGTGTCGAGCGCCTGAAGAAGCGGTCGATTAATTCGAACTCGCCGATCGGACCGCTTCCGTTGGGCGCAACTGCGCCGCCACTTTGTCGAGCACGCCGTTGACGTATCGGAAGCCGTCGGTGCCGCCGAAGCTCTTGGCAACCTCGACCGCTTCGTTGATCACAACGCGGTAAGGAATTTCAAGCCGATACGTGAGCTCGTACGTTCCAATCAGCAGAACTGCGTGTTCCACCGGAGACAACGCCTCCACTGCGCGATCGAGGTGGGGAGCAAATTGAGCGCGCAGGGGTTCGGCGTTTTCGATCGCGCCATTCAACAGCTCACGATAGTGCGCAATGTCTGCCCCCGAGCGCACCTCACCGTCGTCGTCAAGCGGCTCTGCTTCAATCGACGCCGCATCGCGCCCGCCGATCAGCCATTGATACAAGCCTTGCAGCGCGAGCTCGCGCGCGCGTCGGCGCGCGCTGCGGCTGCCGCTCTTGGGGGCTCGAACCGGCGCGACCGAATCTTGGGGCACGTCAGTCCTGCTCCTCGCCGGTGACCTTGGCTCCGTCTTCATCGAGCGCCCACAACAAATTGGCCATTTCGACCGCGACCCGCGCACCATCGCGGCCTTTTTCCTCGAGGCGCGCACGCGCCTGCTCTTCGGTATCGGTCGTCAAAATGGCATTGGCAATCGGCACGCCGTATTCGAGCGAGATTTGCGCCACGCCACGCGCCGATTCATTGGCGACCACCTCAAAGTGGTATGTGTCGCCGCGAATCACGCAGCCGACCGCAATCAACGCATCGAAATCATCGGTCGCCGCCAGCTTGGCCAGCGCCAACGGGATTTCGAGCGAGCCCGGCACGGTGATGTGAGTCACGTCGCCCTCGTCCACGCCGAGCGTAATCAACTCGTTCATGCAGGCTTCGGCGAGCGCGCGCCCGGCCCACTCGTTGAAGCGCGACTGCACGATCCCAATGCGCAGATCGTCGCCGTCGAAATCGGGCGCAATGAAGTCCTTCACCGGCGTCAACCCTCCAGATAGCCGGTGATTTGCAATCCGAAGCCCGCCATCGACGGCATCTTGCGCGGCCGGGCGAGAAGCTTCATTCGCTGCACGTTAAGGTCGCGCAGGATTTGCGCGCCGACCCCGTAGGTGCGCAAATCCATCTTGGTCGAGCGCGCGTCCTCGGTGTTGGCGCTCTGCATCGCATCGAAATGAGCGAATAACTGCTCGGCGCTTTCGCCGCAGTTCAGCATGACGAGCACGCCGGCGTCACTGTGTGCGATCGTTTGCAGCGCTTTGAGCAGCGGCCACGCGTGCGTGGAGGCTTCGACATCGAGCACGTCCAAGACAGACAGCGGCTCGTGAACGCGCACCAGCACCTCCCGGTCGGGCGCCAGGGTTCCGTGCACCAGCGCCAGATGAGCGCCGCCCCCGGGCTGGTCGCGATAGGCGATCAGCTCAAACTCGCCGGCCGGAGTGACTATCCGCTGCGTGGCGATTCGCTCGACCAACGATTCGTTGGCGGCGCGATACCGGATCAGGTCCGCGATGGTGCCAATGCGCAAGCCGTGCGCAGCGGCGAACGGCAGCAGATCGGGCAAGCGTGCCATCGTGCCGTCGTCATTCATCACTTCGCACAGCACCGCGGCTGGATTCAAGCCCGCCAGGCGCGCCAGATCGCAGCAAGCCTCGGTGTGGCCGGCGCGCATCAACACGCCACCGGGCGCGGCGACCAACGGGAATACGTGGCCGGGTTGAACCAGGTCCGAGGGCTTGGCCTGCGGGCGCGTCGCTACGCGAACGGTGTGCGCACGGTCGGCCGCCGAGATACCGGTGCTGATGCCATCGGCGGCTTCGATCGCGACGGTGAAGTTGGTGCCGTGCACCGTGCGGTTATTGGTGGTCATCGGCCCCAGTTGCAGCTGCGCCGCATGCTCCGCGGTAATCGGCATACAGATCAGGCCGCGTCCGTTTTTTGCGAGGAAGTTGATTTTCTCCGGCGTGACGAAGTCCGCCGCGAAAATCAGATCGCCTTCGTTCTCACGATCCTCGTCGTCCACCAGCACCACGATGTGACCACGGCGGATCTCTTCGATCAACTCCGTGGTCGTCGCCAGGCGCGCCGGCGGTTTGGATGGATTTGGGACGGCTGACAGCATGCTGGCTTCTACGTGGACGAATCGGCTGCGGAGTTTAAGCGGTTCGGTCCCGAAACGACAGCATCCGATCCACGTAGCGCGCGATCAAGTCCACTTCGATGTTGACCCGGCTGCCGGCGCGCAGCGAGCGCAGCGTCGTCATCCGATACGTGTGCGGAATGACGTTGACCGAAAACTCGCAGCCGCGCGGCGTGTCGGTCACTCGATTGACGGTCAGGCTCACGCCGTCGATGGCGACCGAGCCTTTGTAGGCAAAATACTTCGACAGCTCGGTGGGAACTCGCACGATCAGCTCCCACGACTCGTGCACCTGCGTCATGCCGACGACGTCGCCGACGCCATCGACATGGCCGGCAACCCAGTGCCCACCGAGCGCGTCGCCAAGCCGCAGCGACGTTTCGATGTTGACTTCGCCCGGCGCGTCGAGCCCTGCGGTGCGTGCCAGGCTCTCGCCGGAGGTGTCGACGGCGAATGTCGAACCGTCGACCTGCACGGCGGTCATGCAAGCGCCGGCGATCGACACGCTCGCTCCGGTGTCGGCATGAAACCCCGGCACATCGCGCGCGTCGATCGTCAACCGCACGCCGCCATCGGCGGCCAACCGCTCGACGTCGATGATGCGCGCTATTCCCTGGACCAAACCCGTGAACATCAGTGAACGAACCGCGCAAGGACGCGAACGTCGTCGCCGACTTGGGCGACTTCGCGAAACTTCAGGCGCTGCGCCTGCGCGAGATCGGACAACGCCGGCAGATGCACCATGCCCTGCGCCTCGCCGAGCAGGCTCGGCGCCAGATAAACCAGCAGCTCGTCGGCCAGCCCCGCACGCACGATCGACCCATTGAGCTTGAACCCAGCCTCGACGTGCACCTCGTTGATGCTGCGGGCTGCAAGAGCCTTCATCAGTGCTTTCAAATCGACCTTGCCGCGATCACCGGGCATATGAAGTATTTCCGCACCG
>JBGSWX010000383.1:0-3623 GCA_041751695.1 Burkholderiaceae bacterium
TTGGGCCAAGCGCGCTCGACCGCGAGCGCCATGCTGGCCGCCGCTTTGCCGGCACCGACAACCACCACGCGGCCACGCGGAAGATCAGGCAGTCGCGCAGCGACGATCCGCAGCGGATCAGCCGCCGCCACCGCAGCATCAAAGCTGGCCCGCATCAACTCGACCGCATTCATCGTGGAGCGCAAACCCCGAGCGTTGAGCGGCGGCTAAAGCCGTCCGCCTCGAACGCGAGAAGCGAACCCGGCGCAGCCGCGTCCGGGTTCGCTCATTTGAGGACCCGAAACAAATTGTGATGCGAGTCGGTAAAGGTTTTCAGATCCGCGCGATCTTCGATCGGCGTGGCCACGTAACGCAGGCCGTCGGCCTGCAGCAACGATGCATTGCGCGTCATCAGCACCTGGTCGGTCGGTGACAGCCAATATTCCGGCCCGGTGCGAAAGCCCGGCACGTCGGACACCAGAACCGCCTGCATCCCAACCTCGCTCGCCAGCCGCTTGACCACCGGCATGATGTCGATGTATCGATTGGTCGCCTGAAACACGATCACGCCGTTTTCTGCGAGGTGCTTCACGTACAGCGCCATCGCCTCGCGCGTCACCAGGTGCATGGGGATCGAGTCGCCGGCGAAAGCGTCGACACCGAGCACGTCGTACCGTTGTGGCGGCGCACGCTCCAGGCTTAATCTTCCATCGCCGAGCACCACTGAAATCTTGGCTGCGGAGTCGCGCAGGAAAGTGAACTCATCGTTGGCCACGTCGACCACGCGCGGACTGATCTCGTAGAACACGAACTGATCGCCGCTGCGGCCGTACGATGCAAGGACGCCGGCGCCGAGCCCGATGATGCCGACCTTGCGCGGCTTCGGGGACAGCGTGTTCAACGCCTCGAACAATCTTCCGTAGCCCGACGACGGTCCGAAATAATCGCTGGGTCGGTTGCGGAACTCTCCACCGAGCAACTGGCCGCCATGCACGATGGCGCCGTGAAGCATCGAGCGATACGGCGCCGGATCGGCGCGATCACGCGTGCGCACCACACCGTAGAAGTCACGCTCCATTGTGCGCACGTCGTGCGCGTATTCTTGGGCGCCGCGCACCGAGAAAAACGCAGTCACAGTGAAAATCGCGAGCCCGGCTACCCGCCAATAGCCGCGCATGCGAAGCGACAGCAGCAGCGTGAGCAAAACGAGGGCAATGTTGACTTCGAAGTAACCGCGCAGAATCAACGGCGCAACGATCGCAATCAGCACGGCGCCGAGTGCGCCACCGACCGAAAGCATCAGGTAGAACCGGGTGAGCCAGCGCGGATCGGGTTTTAGTCGAGCAAGCTCGCCGTGACAAAACATGCACGCGACAAACAGCCCGACGAAAAACACCGGTGCAGCACTCTTGAGCTCGAGCGATGAAATCAGCCACGCCATTATCGGCGCCAGCACCGCGAGCGCCGTCATGAAGAGCCAGCGCTGATACCAGCGCGGGTGGTCGAAGGTCAGGATGAATGTAAGCAGGTAGATCGAAAGCGGCAGCACCCACAAGAAGGGCACGCTCGCTATGTTTTGCGTGACATGGTTGGTGATGGCGAGCAGCATGATCGACGCCATGGCCGCGAGCGCTAGCCACGTCATCTGGGTCGCCCAGCCAGGCGCCATGGCCGAGTTTGAGCTCGTCGGCCGCGCCGGCTGCACGGCATCAACAGCGCGCGTGTACTTGAGCGATGTCCACGCGGTCACCGCGCACACCAGGACGAATACTGCGTAGGCAATCGACCACGCCCACCCCATTTCAACCAGGCCGAACCACGGCTCGAACAAGAAAGGAAACCCGAGCAGCGCCAGCAGCGACGCAAAGTTCGACAGCGCAAACAATCGATACGGCACGACGCTTCGAAAGCGCTGCCAATACCAGGATTGCAGCAGCGGCGTTGTGGTCGACAACAGAAAGTACGGCAGACCGATGGTGATCGTCAGCAACAGCAGGATGCGAACGATCGGTTCTTCATCCCCGCGCGGCTTCCAGTCGGAAGACGCGAGAATCGGCAGCGTCGCAAGCGAGAGCGCGAGCAGGCCGATGTGCAGCAATGTCTGCCGCCTTACGCCCAGTCGCGTCGTCAAATCTGCGTATGCGTAGCCGGCGAGCAAGGTCGATTGAAAAAATACAAGCGCTGTGGTCCAGACGGCCGACGACCCGCCGAACCACGGAAGGATCTGCTTGGCAATGATCGGCTGCACCAGAAACAGCAAAAACGCCGACAAGAAAATCGTGCCGGCGTACGGCAGGACGATCGCGCGGCGAGGTGCGTCGACCGTGGAGTCGATGGCTGACATCAGGTAGTGCCGGAAGCTAAACGCCGATTATCTTCGATTGCGTCCGAGGGGCTGCGGCGGTCGTCGAATATTCCGCACTGGAAGTGTCGTGTATCCGGGCGCGCCGGCTGCAAGCAATCTCTACTGTTCACTCACGCCGCAACGACCGTTGCAGCGACAACGAAGTCCTAAGGGAGTCAACCATGAATCGCAACTCAATCAGTGGAGTGTCCCGCGCCGTGATCGCCGCCGTACTGCTCGCAACCGCCGCGCTGTCGGGCTGTGCCAGCGTTTCCGACGAGTCGTTTCTCTATGCCGGAAGCAACATCCCGGTCGACAAAATGGAAGGCGCGTAATACACGCGTGTTGTAGTGCGGAACCGGCCGCCGCCAGCGGCCTGGTTTCGCTCAACTCTCCTACAGAAGCGGGCTGACCAGGCGCGTCAGGTTCTGCATCAACTCGTGGATGTAAGGACGTCTGCGCCACTGCTCGAGCTCAATCTGAACCGACCCGTGCATGTACCGAGCTTCAATCGCTCCCAGCTGGGCAGCGATGTCACGATCGAAAAACAAGGCAACGACTTCCTCGTTCAGCTCGAACGAGCGCATATCGAGATTGCACGATCCGATCCACGCCATCTGGCCATCGATGGATACCGACTTGGTGTGCAAGAACCCCTTTTTGTACGCATGAATGTTGACGCCGGCCAGCAGCAGCGATTCGTAGTACGAGCGCTGCGCATTGCCGACGAAAAATTGATCGATGCGATCATCGACGATCAAGTGCACTTCGGCGCCGCGATGGACCGCGGTTTCCATCGCATCCTGCAATGACTGGCTCGGTATGAAGTACGGCGTGGTGACGACCACGCGCCGGGTTGCCGAATAGATCAGGTTGACCGCCATACGCTGCGCGCGCTGGGTCGAAGTCGACGGCCCGTTGGGCAGCACTTGCGCCGGCGTCACACCCTCAGCCTTCGGCAGCGGAAACGCCTGCTCACCGATGAACTCGCCGCTTTCGACAAACCAGTCGGAGCCAAAGACCGCCTGCAGCTGCAACGTCGACGGACCTTCAATGCGCACCATCAATTCGTTGTAGGTGAATCCCGGCTTGAAGTCCGCGCTTACCATGTTCTGTGAGCCGGTATATCCGATGTGGCCGTCAATCACGACGATCTTGCGATGGTTGCGCAAATCGAAGCGCGCGGTCTTGCGGCCGACTCTTACCGGCAGTGCGACCCGCGCAGCCACCCCCAGCGCGCGCAGCTTCGGCAACAACGTCCGCAGGGAAGGCCGCGAGCCGAATGCGTCGACCAGTACGC
>JBGSWX010000384.1:0-1778 GCA_041751695.1 Burkholderiaceae bacterium
GCGAGCAGCACGAAGCGGCGGCGATGCCCGGCGCCGCGCGCCGGACCATCGACGTCGCGCAGCCGGAGCTCGCGTCCGAACAGCCGGCGCTCGCGTCCGAAAAGCCGGCGCAACATCCAGGAAATAGGGCCAATGCGGCCCCAGCGCTGCGGCGCCATCGGAGTGCGCAAAATGGGAGGTACTGCGGCCGGCGTTGCCGAGTTGCCGGCAGCCAGGACGGCCGCCGCTACTGCAGCACCGGAACGATGTAGTTCCATGTTTCGCTCAAGACTTCCTTGCCGTTGCGTAAGAACGCTCGCACTTCAATCGGTTTTTCCTTGTCCTGCATCCGTATCAGAACCACCATGCGCCAGCCTCCGGTTGCATCGTTGCGATGAACCACGAGGTCGGTACTCTGACCGTTGGCGATCGCAACGTCGGCTTGCAGCGGCGCGTTGACCGGCAATTTGCGCAATACCGGTCCGTCAAAATCGACCGTGAGCTTCACGGTGTCGTTGGACGCGTTGACAAATCCATGTCCTCGGCGTGTTTGCACGACCCAGCCGTTGGACGGGCGCCGGTCGGTGTTCTTGAGCCACAGCACGCGATAAGAGAAATCAAGGGCTGTGCCAGGCGGCGGCACGGTATTTGGCACCCAATAGGCGACGATGTTGTCATTCGCCTCGTTCTGCGTTGGGATCTGCACCAGTTCGACGCGTCCGGCGCCCCACTTTGAGACGGGCTCGACCCACAGGCTGGGGCGCAGCTCGTAGCGCGCTTCCAGGTCTTCGTAGCGGTCGAACTGGCGGTCGCGCTGCATCAGCCCGAAGCCTTTCGGATCGGTCAGTGCGAATGACGTCACCAGCAGGCGGCGTGGATTGACCAGCGGGCGCCAGATCCAGTCGCCGTTGCCGGCGTGAATAGCGAGGCCGTCCGAATCGTGCACCTCAGGGCGAAAATCTTCAGCCGGCGCGCGCTGATTCTCACCATAGAAGAACATCGACGTCAGCGGCGCCAGCGCGAGCTTGGCGACCGGCTCGCGCAGGTACAGCCGCGCCTGCACTTCGGTGGCGGTTTCCTCGCCAGGCTTTATCACGAAGCGATAGGCACCTGTCACGCGGCGCGAATCGAGCAGCGCATAAATGACAAGCTGCTTTGCGCCCGCCGCCGGCCGCTCGATCCAGAATTGGTCGAAGCGCGGAAACTCTTCGCCGCTGCGCTCTGCGGTATCGATGGCGAGGCCGCGCGCCGAGGCACCGTAGCGTTGCCCCTGGCCTAAAGCTCGAAAATAGCTGGCGCCCAGGAACGACACCAGCTCGTCCTTGTAGCCTGGCGCGCTCGGTACGGCATTGAGCGGGAAGTGCACGCGAAACCCCGCGAAGCCGAGTTTGCCCCACTGCGAGCGATCGAATTTGCTGCGGCCATAAGTGAACGCAGCCGGATCGAAAGCGATCTCGCTTACTTCATTGCCCACCACCTCGTAGATGCGAACCGGTTGGTCGAAGATGCCGCCCAGGTGGAAAAACTGAATCTCGAACGGCAGCTTCTGCGCGCGGAAAAGCGAGCGGGCCGGATCGAAGCGAATGTCGCGTGTCTGGTCGTATCCCAGATCCTTGAGCGGCTTTGGCAACACGAAGGTGGGTTTGGCGTACGGACGCCCGGCAACTTCGCGAGCGCGCCGATCGACATCGGAGAAACCGAAGGCGTGCGACGCTGATGTCGCCGCGGCGAACAAAAGCGCAATCAACGCAGAGGAAGTCAATCGGATCATTTAGTTAGCCGCGCCGAGCGGCGCGCGG
>JBGSWX010000385.1:0-2467 GCA_041751695.1 Burkholderiaceae bacterium
CATCGCGGGCGCCGAGATTTACAACGACGACGTGATCCGCCGGCGCGACAAGTCGCTGCTGGCCAGCGGCGGACTCGCTGTTCTCAAGGGCAATCTCGCCCCCGACGGCGCGGTCATCAAGCCCGGGGCGATGGAGCCCCATCTGCTCGTGCATTCCGGCCCGGCAGTTGTGTTCGACGACTACAACGATATGGCCGCACGCATCGACGATGAGGCGCTCGATGTAACGAAGGATTCAATTCTCGTTCTCCGAAGCGGCGGTCCGGTCGGCGCGCCGGGCTTTCCCGAATGGGGGCAGTTGCCGATTCCGAAAAAATTATTGGCGCAAGGCGTGCGCGACATGGTGCGCATTTCTGACGCGCGCATGAGCGGCACCAGCTACGGCGCGTGCGTGCTACACGTTGCACCTGAAAGCGCGATCGGCGGACCCCTCGCGCTGGTGCGGACCGGCGACGTGATCGCGCTCGATGTGCCCAAGCGCACAATCAGCATGCAGGTCAGCGACGAAGAGCTGACGCGCCGCAAGCGCGACTGGAAAGCGCCGCCGCCACGCTATCAGCGCGGCTACGGCGCGATGTTCTCGCGGCATATCACGCAGGCCAATGATGGCTGCGACTTTGATTTTCTTGAAGGCACGGCTCCGATCGCCGAGCCGGAGATTCACTAGCGGCGCAGACCGCAAGGAGACCTTATGAAAGTGCGTCACATTCTTCTCAGTTCCGTTTTCGGCTTGATCGCGCTCGCAGCCGCGCCGCTGGTGCACGCCCAGCCCTACCCCAATAAGCCCGTGACGATCATCGTTCCGTATCCGCCCGGCGGTACCTCGGACATTCTGGCGCGATCGCTGGGGCAAAAGCTCGGCGATGCGCTCGGCCAGCCCGTCCTGGTGCAGAACAAACCCGGCGCCAACGGCAACCTCGGCGCCGACTTCGTTTCGAAAAGCGCGCCCGATGGATATACGTTGCTGCTGGCCGATATCGGCGCACTCGCGATCAGCCCGAGCTTGTACAAACTCGCGTTCGATCCGGTCACCGATTTTTCGCCGGTAACGATGGTGGCGTATTCGCCGCACATCCTGGTCGTACATCCTTCGGTGCCGGTGAGCAACGCGAAAGAGTTGATCACACTGGCGAAGTCCAAGCCCGGCAAGATGAACTTCGCCGCGTCGAGCATCGGCAGCGCACCGCATCTGGCCGGCATCGACTTCGCATCGCGCGCCGGCGTCGACTGGGCCTACATTCCGTACAAAGGCGGCGCACAGGCGATCACCGACATGGCGGGCGGCCAGGCCGATGTGATGTTCAACGGAATGCTCGCGACGTATCCGCACGTCAAGAGCGGCAAGCTCAAGATTCTCGCGGTGTCGAGCAGCAAGCGCATGAGCGCGATTCCCGATGTGCCGACGGTTGCAGAATCCGCCGGCCTGGACGGCTTTAACACCGGCTCGTGGCAGGGTGTGCTGGCGCCGCCGAACACGCCCAAAGAAGTCGTCGCGCGCCTGAGCAGCGAGATCGTCAAGATCCTGAACACGGCAGACATGAAGGAACGGCTGGCGGTGCAAGGGGCTGAAGTCTTGACCAACACGCCCGAGCAATTTTCTACATTCATCCGTGACGAAAAATCGCGCTGGGGCCAAGTTGTCAAGGCGGCCAATCTCAAACTTGAATAGGAAACGCTTGTGACCGTCATCGATACCCGCCTGCCGGCGCTGCTCGCAGGTAAAAAGCCCTTGTTCGGAATCTTCTCGGGCATGGCGAGCCCAGCGATCGTCGAGATGTGCGGCCACGCCGGCTTCGACTTCGTCGTGCTCGACAACGAGCACGGCCCGGCCGGCCTCGAGACCACCGAGCATCTGATTCGCGCCGCGCGTTGCGTCAACATCATTCCGGTGGTGCGCACGCTCGAGGCCGACATCCTGCGCGTGCTCGACATCGGCGCCTCGGCCATCCAGGTGCCGCAGGTCAATACGGCAGAGCAAGCACGCCGCATCGTGGCTGCCGCCAAGTATCCGCCGCTCGGCGGCCGCGGCGCAGCGTTCTCGCCACGCGCTGCGGGCTACGGATTCTTCGGCGGCCAGCCGCACGCGAAGATGTCCAACGAAGGCACCGCGGTGATCTTGATGACCGAGACCGAGGAGGCGCTTGCCAACCTCGATGAAATTCTCGCGGTGCCGGGCATCGACGCGCTGTTCATCGGGCCGAACGACCTGTCGTTCTCGATGGGGCATCAGGGCAACCAGAAGCACCCCGATGTCGTCGCAGCGATCGACGCCGCGGTGAAGAAGATCGCACGCACCAAGGTCGCGCCCGGATTGATGACCGTGCCGGCCGACGATTACAAGCGATACGCTGCGCTGGGCGCGCGTTATCTGACGACCCAGGTGTCGAGCGTGCTCGGTACTGCACTGAAAGGCGCGCTTGCTGCGGTGAGGTCGTAGGGGTTCGCGCCAGCGGGCACCAGCGCGATC
>JBGSWX010000386.1:0-1531 GCA_041751695.1 Burkholderiaceae bacterium
TGTAGCCATCGGGCTTGGCGGTCTTCAGCGCAATCGGCGCCACGGTACCGCCGGCGCCGGGCTTGCTGTCGACGACGATGGGTTGCCCCAGCGTGCGCGAGGCAGATTCGGCGAAGGCCCGCAGCACCTGGTCGGTCGGCCCGCCTGCGGGAAAGGCGCAATACAGAGTGATCGGCCGCGAAGGAAATGCTTGCGCGCGCAGCGCGGTCGAAGGCAATGCGGCGAGCGTGCCGCTCGCGATCAGTACGGTGCGACGATCCATGGCTGTCTCCTAGTAGTCGTTATGCCGGCGAGTATAGGCAACGGCTAGAGATGCTCGATCGAGCGCGCGTAGTACATCAGTAGCGCGGTTTCGCTCGCGTTCGCGCTGTACAGCCCTGCTGATTCGTTGACCAGATGCCTAAGTGTCAGCATGCGTAGGCCGGCGCCCACCGAATAGTCCCAGTCGCTGCGCGGTACGTATACATGCGCGCCGCGTGCCTGCAACTGCTCGACTTGCGCGCCGACTTGCGACTTGATTTCCATCTCGCTGAGCGCGGCCCCGTTCTTTACCTCGAGCAACACGCGCGCTACCAGCGGCACTGGCAGCACGGGAATTAGGCGCCCAATTTGATCCATTAGATGCCGGCCCAGAGCACTGACTTCGACCATCCGATTTTCCTTGGAGAGTTTGCGAAAGTCGATGCCGCGTTGTGCGCAATAGCTCTTCGTTGAAATCGGCGTGCCGAAGTTCACGCACGCATAACCGAAGCGGTACCACTTGCTGCGAAGCGCAAGCCAGAGCTGGCTGAAAATAAACTTTGACGTGGTAAGAAATGCTTTCGCGGCGCCCGGTTTTTTGCCGGCATTGCCGGCCGACAGCTGCGTTCGATCTTCAAGCACCCGGTCGTAGTTCAATCCAAGCGGCACGAATACCAAGTCGCGCTCACCGTCGAGCGAGAAACCGCGCAGCATGTATTCGAGGACGCCAAATTTTGGCTCGCGCATCCGCCCGTCGCGCGTCAGGCCGCCTTCGGGGTACACGGCCTGCGTGACGCCGGCTTCAGTCGCCAATGCGATATAGCGCTCGAGCACGCGCCGGTACAGCTCGTCGCCCGAACCGCGTCGCACGAAATACGCGCCCATCGCGCGAATCATCTGCTGCAGAGGCCAGATGCGTGCCCATTCGCCCACCGCGTACGACAGCGCCGCTTGCTCGGCTGCGAGGTGTGCGGCGAGGATGTAATCCATGTTGCTGCGATGGTTCATCACGAACACGACGGTCGCGTTTGGCGGCACTGCGGCCAAACCGGCTTCGTCGGAGTAGCCGATGCGTACGCGATACAGCAGGCGGCTGACCTTGCGGCTTAGCCACGCGCCGATTCGGAAGTAGAAATACGCGTTAAAGGCCGGCACGATCTCGCGCGCATAGCGCTCGACGATCTGGTGCACGACGTCGCGCGGCATCTGGTTGGCCTGCGCGTGTGCAGTCGCTGCCTGCTGCACCTTTTCATCGAAGACGAGGCGATCGATCAGCGTGCGCCGGCTCGTT
>JBGSWX010000387.1:0-7048 GCA_041751695.1 Burkholderiaceae bacterium
GAGCTCGAAGCGAGGCGGCAAGTCGAACAGCTGGAAGTGATCCGGAGGGATGAACATGCCAGCGCGCCGGAACGCGCGATCTATTTATATATTGAAGGACTCACCGCAACCGCAGCGGTTCTTTTCCCTCGGGTTGTTGAACTTGAAACCTTCGTTCAATCCTTCGCGCGCGAAATCGAGCTCGGTGCCGTCGATGTACGCCAGGCTCTTCGGGTCTACGAGGATTTTCACGCCGTGGCTTTCGAACTGCTGGTCTTCGGGCTGTGCGACGTCGGCATATTCGAGCTTGTACGCCATGCCCGAGCAGCCGGTCGTGCGCACGCCCAGGCGCAGCCCGATGCCGCGGCCGCGCTTCGCGAGATAACCCGCGACGTGATTCGCCGCGCGCTCGGTCATCGTCACGCCCATCGTCGCTGCTTCGCTCATGCCGCTTGCTTCTCCACAACCTGACCGTGCTTGGCGCGGTAATCGTCGATCGCCGCCTTGATCGCGTCCTCTGCGAGGATCGAGCAGTGAATCTTCACCGGCGGTAGCGCGAGTTCCTCGGCAATGTGCGTGTTGCGGATCGTGCCGGCCTGGTCGAGCGTCTTGCCCTTGACCCATTCGGTCACCAGCGACGACGACGCGATGGCCGAGCCGCAGCCATACGTCTTGAACCGTGCGTCCTCGATGATGCCATGCTCGTTGACGCGGATCTGAAGCTTCATCACGTCGCCACACGCCGGCGCGCCGACCATCCCAGTGCCGACATGATCGTCGCCCTTATCGAACGAGCCGACGTTGCGCGGATTTTCGTAGTGATCGATAACTTTTGTGCTGTATGCCATTGTTACTGCTCCTGATGCTTTTACGTGCTCTTGTAATGAAAAAAATCATCTGGCTCCGCCAGTGATTTTTTCAAACTAATCGCGCGAAAGTAGGTTTGCACTTTCGCGCGCCTGGTTAATGTGCAGCCCATTGGACCGTACTCAAATCGATTCCATCCTTATACATCTCCCAGAGCGGAGACATCTCGCGCAGCCGCGCCACCTGACGCGTGACCAGATCGACCGTGAAGTCGATTTCTTCCGGCGTCGTAAAGCGGCCCACGGTAAAGCGAATCGAACTATGCGCCAGCTCGTCGCTGCGGCCGAGCGCGCGCAATACATAAGATGGCTCCAGGCTGGCCGAAGTACAAGCCGAGCCGGAAGAAACGGCGACATCTTTCATCGCCATGATCATGCTTTCGCCCTCGACGAAGTTAAAGCTCGCGTTGAGGTTGTGCACCACGCGCCGTTCCCAATCACCGTTCAAAAACACCTGCTCGGTTTGCGACAGCCCCGCCCACAAGCGGTCGCGCAACATCCGGATGCGCTCGTTGTCGGTCGCCATCTCCTCGCGCGCCAGACGAAACGCCTCGCCCATGCCGACGATCTGGTGCGTCGGCAACGTACCCGAGCGCAGCCCCCGCTCATGTCCGCCGCCGTGCATCTGTGCTTCAAGCCGCACACGCGGCTTGCGCCGGACGAACAACGCACCCACACCCTTCGGACCGTACGTCTTGTGCGCCGAGAACGACATCAGATCAACTTTCACCGACTCAAGATCGACGACGATCTTGCCGCTCGCCTGCGCCGCGTCGACATGAAACACGATGCCGCGCGCGCGCGTCAGCTCGCCGATTGCGGCGATGTCTTGAATCACACCGATCTCATTGTTGACATACATCACCGAGACCAGAATCGTGTCGGGCCTCAACGCCGCTTCGAGCTTGGCGAAGTCGACCAGACCATCTTCTTGAACATCCAGATACGTCACCGCGAAGCCGTCGCGCTCGAGCTCGCGCATCGTGTCCAGAGTCGCCTTGTGCTCGGTCTTGACCGTGATGAGGTGCTTGCCTTTGTCTTTATAAAAGCGAGCGACACCCTTGAGCGCCAGATTGATCGACTCGGTGGCGCCCGACGTCCAAATCAACTCGCGCGGGTCGCAATTGACCAAGGCGGCCACCTGCTCGCGCGCCTGATCGACCGCCTTTTCCGCGGTCCAGCCAAACGAGTGGCTGCGCGAGGCCGGATTGCCGAAGTTTTCGCGCAGCCACGGAATCATGGCGTCAACCACGCGCGGATCGACCGGTGTGGTGGCCGAGTAATCGAGATAGATCGGAAGCTGCATCGTTATCGCCGTGAATGTTCTGGTACCTGCTTGCTGACCACGCCGCGCTGCCGCAAACGACTGTCGTGCAACACAGCCACGGCCGCGATGCCGGGCTTTGGTTTTTGCTTCTGTTGCTCGACCAGATCCGCCAGCGTCACCGAGTCCAGATAGTCGAGCATCCGCACGTTCAAGTTGGCCCACAGCTCATGCGTCATGCAACGCCCATCGTCGTGGCAATTTTCCTTGCCACCGCACTGCGTCGCATCGAGCGGCTCATCGACCGCGAAAATAATGTCCGACACCGTCGTCCTATCCATCGGGCGCTCGAGCTGGTAGCCGCCGCCCGGCCCGCGAGTGCTTGTCACCAAACACCGGCGGCGCAACTTGCCGAACAACTGTTCAAGGTAGGAAAGCGAGATCCGCTGCCGCTCGCTGATCCCGGCCAGCGTGACCGGGCCTTCATGCTGGCGCATGGCGACGTCGATCATCGCGGTCACGGCAAAGCGGCCTTTGGTAGTCAGTCTCATGAAACGTATCGCCTGAATTGGAACCGCAGATTCGACTCGCTGCGGCCCCAATAATTCCCGATTAATTTGGTCAGGAATTGTACGGCGCCTGCCTCTCCCGGTCAACCGCAACCGCCGCGGCGAGGCAAGAGCTTCCCTCACCCGACCCGCTAGCGGGAGCGGCTCGCAAGCGCCTGCGCCAGATCGCGCTTCAAGTCGGCGATCGATTCAAGTCCGACCGCGACGCGGATCAATGCCTCGCTGATGCCCGCACGCTCACGATCGGCGGGTGTGAGGCGCCCGTGCGTCGTCGTAGCGGGATGGGTAATGGTCGATCGCGTGTCGCCGAGATTCGCGGTGATCGACAGCATGCGCGCCGAATCGATGACGCGCCACGCGCGCTCGCGATGCGATGCCGCCTCGGCCTTGACCTCAAAGGCGACGACCGCACCGGCTTGCGATTGCTGCTGGCGGGCCAGTGCTGCCTGCGGATGCGATGCCAGCCCGGGAAAGTAGACCCGATTGACCTCGGGCCGGCTTTGCAGCCATTCGGCCAGTTGCAGCGCCGAATCGCTTTGAGCGCGCATGCGGATCGCGAGCGTCTCGAGCCCCTTCAGCAATACCCACGCGTTGAACGGCGAAAGGCTCGGCCCGCTCGCACGCAGCACCGGCAGCACCTGGTCGCGGATAAACGCTTTGGAGCCGAGCACGGCGCCGCCCATCACGCGGCCCTGCCCGTCGAGGTATTTAGTGGCCGAGTGAATGACAACGTCGACATCGAACTCGAGCGGCCGCTGCAGCGCCGGTGTGCAGAAGCAGTTGTCGACCACCGACACCGCACCGATCTCTCGCGCAAATTTGCCGAACGCGGCGAGGTCGACAATTTCCATCAACGGATTCGACGGTGTTTCGCAGTAGAGCATCCGTGTGCGTGGAGTCGCCGCCGCGCGCCACGCTGCGATATCGGTCGCATCGACGTAACTGACCGCGACGTCGAATCGCGACAGCACATTGGAGAAAAGCTGGATCGTCGCGCCGAATACATTGGCGGCGCAGACCACATGGTCGCCGGCGCGCAATGTGGCCAGGCAAGTTGCCATGATGGCGGCCATCCCCGAGGCCGTGGCCAGACAATCCTCGGCGCCTTCGAGCGACGCCAGACGCTGCTCGAACATCGTCACCGTCGGATTGGTGAAGCGCGAGTAAACATTGCCGGCCTCGACGCCTGAAAAGCGCGCGGCCGCCTGCGCCGCGTTGTCGAACACGAAGCTCGACGTTAAGAACAGCGCTTCGCTATGTTCGTTGAATTGAGACCGCTGGGTGCCTGCTCGTACGGCACGCGTCTCGAAGTCGGATGGCTCGGACATAAAAACCCGCCTCACTGGTTGTTGAATCAGCTCGGCGGGCATGGCCACCTGGGCCACCATCGCTTTAGCCGTATTTATTAAGCGCCCGCAAGCTGATTCAAATCGGCGCGAATGACATCCTACATCAGTCGGCCTGTGCCAGGTTCAGGTTCAACTGCGAATACGGATCGCTCTCGGCTATCGTCGCCAGTTCGCGCGCGGCTTCGAGCCGGTCAAGATACTCGGGCGTCACATCCCCGGTGACGTAATCGCCATCGAAACAACTGGCTTCGAACCTGGTCAGGTGCGGCCCGAGCTCGGAGACCGAGCGCTTCATGGCGTCGATGTCCTGATATACGAGCCCGTCAGCCTCGATCAGGCGCTGGATTTCATCATCGGAGCGGCCGTGAGCGATCAGCTCGCCGCGTGTGGGCATGTCGATGCCATATACGTTTGGAAAGCGCACCGGCGGCGCGGCAGAAGCAAAAATCACCTTGTTGGCGCCGGCTTCGCGCGCCATGTTGACGATCTCGCGCGACGTGGTGCCACGCACGATCGAATCGTCCACCAAAAGAACGTTCTTGCCCTTGAACTCGGTCGGCAACGCGCTCAATTTCTGGCGCACGCTTCTCTTGCGCACGGCCTGGCCCGGCATGATGAACGTGCGTCCTACATAGCGGTTCTTGAAAAATCCTTCGCGAAACTCGAGCCCAAGCTTTGCGGACAACTGCATCGCTGCTGCCCGCGAGGTCTCGGGAATCGGCATCACGACGTCGATGTCGCCGGTGCGCACCTGCTTGCGGACTTTCTCGGCCAGATACTCGCCCATCTTGAGGCGCGAGCTGTAAACGCTGACACCGTTCATCACGGAATCGGGCCGCGCGAAGTAAACGTACTCGAAGATGCACGGGGTCAGGGTCGGAGCCTCGGCACACTGCTGCGCATAAAAATTGCCGTCGATGTCGATAAAGATCGCTTCGCCCGGTGCCACGTCGCGCACGAACTTGAAGCCGAGCCCTTCGAGCGCCACCGATTCGCTGGCCACCAGATACTCGGTGCCGGCGTCGGTTTCATTGATTCCGTACACGAGCGGGCGGATGCCGTACGGGTCGCGAAATGCGAGGATGCCGTGATCGGCGATGTGCGCCACGCACGCATACGCGCCACGCACGCGCCGCTGCAGCGCTGCGACCGCGCGGAATATCGTCGAAGGATCGAGCGTGTAGCTCGAGGTGCCTTCCTGCAGCTCGTGCGCCAGCACGTTGAGCAAAATCTCGGAGTCTGAGTTGGTGTTGATGTGGCGGCGGTCGATGCGGAACATCTCGCTTTTGAGCTGCTCCGCATTGATCAGATTGCCGTTGTGACCGAGCGTGATGCCGAACGGTGCATTCACGTAAAACGGCTGCGCTTCCTCGACGCTGAAAGCAGAGCCGGCGGTCGGATACCTGACGTGCGCAATGCCGACGTTGCCGGTGAGGTTGCGCATGTTTCGCGTGCGGAAGATTTCCCGCACCATGCCGCTGCCTTTCCACATCGAAAACGTGCTGCCCGAGCCGGTGGCTATGCCGGCCGCGTCCTGGCCGCGATGCTGCAACAGCTGCAGCGAGTCATAGAGCAGCTGATTGACCGGCCCGGTGGCGACCACTCCGACTATCCCGCACATCGAACGTTTCTCCTGGTGTCGGGCGCGCTGCGCATCGTAGGCAAGTTTTGCGTATATGCAATCAATAAATCAAAGAGTAATCAAATTGGAGCCGATGCCCTGCGCTTTCAGCCGCGTGCGCACGTCATCGGCCTCATCGCGCGAGCCGTAGGGTCCGAGCCGCACGCGATAACGCGCGCCCTGCTTGGTGTCCACCTTTTCCGTATATGAGGCGAATCCTGCCTTTTTCAGCCGCTCTGCAAGATCACGCGCCGCGGTTTCGCTGGCCGGAGCGGCCGCCTGCACTGCAAACCGCCCGCCCTTGGCCGCGACAGCCGCCGATTTGTCATTGGCCGTGCCTTCGAGCAACGCGCGCGCGCGCTGCTCATCGACCTTTTTGCCGTCCACCGGTTTGCTCGGCGGCTCATCGACTTTGCCCGGCGCCGGCGCGACATCCGGCGGCGGCGCCACCGGAACGTTCGCGGGCGACGGTACCGCAGGCAGCGTCAACCGGGGCGTAAACGGTGTCTTCTCGCTTGGGATATCGATCGCGATGTTGTCGGGGGCGGGCTGCGGCTCGGGATCGAGCAGCATAGGCACGACGATAGCGGCCGTCAGCAATAACGCGGCCGCGCCGATCAGACGGCGTCGCGCACGTAGCCGAACCAGCGTGCCCGCCTCACTGGCCCCGGACTCTTCATCGACGGAATTGGAGGCTGCTCTGCGCCGCTTGCTCTCGGCGTCGGTGGTGCTGTCTTTGCTGCGCCAGAAGGCCATTCAAACTCCGTGCAAGACCGGCGCTAATGCTGATGCATTCAGTGCGACGCGTCGATCGCGCGCAACACTTCAGCGACTGCGAGGAAGGAACCGAACGCCAAAATTCTATCATCGGGCTGCGCGCTCTCACGCGCAGCACTCAACGCCGCCGCAAAATCTGCATGCTCGATCACCGAGCTGTGCGGCGCCGCAGCCCTGATTCGATTCGCAACGTCGGTTGACGAGGTGCCGCGCGCGCCGGGCGTCGACGCGATGTGCCAGTAGTCGATCTTGTCTTTGACTTTCTCGATTACGCCGTCGATGTCCTTGTCGCGCAACATGCCGAATACCGCATGCGTCTGCGGGAAGAAACCCATCATGTCGAGATTCTGCGCAAGGACCGCCGCCGCGTGCGGGTTGTGCGCGACGTCGAGCACGATCGCCGGCCGCCCTGGTAACACCTGAAACCGAGCCGGCAGCTGCACGGTCAGCAATCCATGCCGCACTGCCTGCTGCGAAACCGGGAGCCGCGGCGCAATTGCTTCCAGCGCTGCCAGTGCGGCCGACGCGTTCAGTAGTTGATTGGCGCCGCGCAACGCCGGATACGGCAGGCTCGCGCGCCGCAGACGGCGGCCGGCGTAGGACCACTGCTGGCGATCGCCCTG
>JBGSWX010000388.1:0-2119 GCA_041751695.1 Burkholderiaceae bacterium
GCCCGCATGACGATCGGCGATCTGGTGCTGGTCAACGCCTTCATGATCCAGCTCTACATTCCGATGAATTTCCTGGGCGTGATCTATCGCGAGATCAAGCAGAGCATGGCCGACATGGACCGCATGTTCATGCTGCTCGAGCAAAACCGCGAAATCGCCGATGCGCCCGATGCGCAGCCGCTGACGGTGCGTGCGGCCGAAGTCCGCTTCGATCACGTCGACTTCTCGTACGACGTCCGGCGCCAGGTGCTGCACGACGTGAGCCTGGTGATTGCAGGCGGTTCGACCACCGCCGTGGTCGGTGCGACCGGCTCGGGCAAATCGACACTGGCGCGACTGTTGTTCCGCTTCTACGACGTCGATGCCGGTCGCGTGCTGATCGACGGCCAGGATGTGCGCACGTTGCAGCAGGAAAGTCTGCGCGCAGCGATCGGCATCGTTCCGCAGGACACCGTGCTTTTTAACGACACGATCGAATACAACATTGCCTATGGCCGGCCCGGCGCGAGCCGGCAGGAAGTCATCGTCGCTGCGCGCGCCGCGCACATTCACGACTTCGTCGAGTCGTTGCCCGATGGCTACGACACGCGGGTCGGCGAGCGCGGGCTAAAACTTTCCGGCGGCGAAAAGCAGCGCGTCGCGATCGCACGCACGTTGCTGAAAGATCCCGCGATCCTGGTGTTCGACGAAGCGACGTCGGCGCTCGACTCTCGCACCGAGCGCGTGATCCAGCAGGAGCTCGAGAGCATCTCGCAAAGCCGCACCACGCTGGTGATCGCGCACCGGCTTTCCACCGTCGTGCACGCGGACCAGATTCTCGTGATGGATCATGGCCGCATCGTCGAGCGCGGCACGCACAGCGAGCTGCTGGCGCGCGGCGGCGCGTATGCGTCGATGTGGGAGATTCAGAGCCGCGAGCGGGCCAAGGTCGAAGCAACTCTTGCGGCCGCGTAGGCGGATGACCGTACTTACCCTGCCGGGTCAACGCCCTCGCACAGGGGCCGTTTTGCTAGACTGATTTTCGATTTCCCGAGGAGACAGAACGAATGAAACTTTCCCGCTTGTTGCTGGCAATGGCAGGTGCGGGTCTGGTGGGTTCCGTGGCAGGCAGCGCGTACGCGCAGGAACTCACCGGCACGCTGAAAAAGATCAAGGACACCGGCTCGATCACGATCGGCCATCGTGAATCGTCGATTCCGTTTTCGTATCTCGACGACAAGCAGCAGCCGGTCGGGTATGCGATGGAACTGTGCGGCAAAGTGGTTGACGCTGTCAAAACCGAATTGAAGCTGCCGAATCTGAAGGTTGCGTATCAGCCGGTTACCTCGGCCAACCGCATTCCGTTGCTGCAAAACGGCACCATCGATCTCGAGTGCGGCTCGACCACCAACTCGGTCGAGCGTCAGAAGCAGGTGGCATTCGGTCCGACGTATTTCGTAGTCAACATATCGGCCGCGGTGAAGAAGGATTCGGGCATCAAGACATTCGCCGACCTGAACGGCAAGACGGTGGCCTCGACGTCGGGCACCACCTCGATTCCGCTGCTGCGCGGCTACGAAAAAGCCAAAGGCATCGACTTCAAGGAGCTGCAGGCCAAGGATCACGCCGAATCGATGCAGTTGGTAGCGACCGATCGTGCGCAGGCGTTCATCATGGACGACATCCTGCTGGCGGGCCAGATCGCCAATCAGCAAAACCCGGGCGCGTACATGATCCTGTCCGAATCGCTGCGCACCGAGCCCTACAGCATGATGCTGCGCCGGGAAGACCCGCAATTCAAAGCGCTGGTCGATCGCGCGGTCGGCAACGTCTATAAGTCGGGCGAGATCGACAAGATTTACGCCAAGTGGTTTACGAGCGCAATTCCGCCGCGCAATATCAACATGAATTTTGCGCAGACACCGGCGATCAAGGAAGCGTTCAAGAGCCCCAACGACAAGGGCGTGCAGTAAAGCTCATCGTGCCGTAAGCTGGTTTACCGCTTTCGCGGGGACGACAAAGGCCGGAAGGTAAGACTTCCGGCCTTTGTCTTTTTGCGGCAAGCTTCTCCTCGGGACGGAGGCAATCCATGAACTTCAAATGAACTGGGGGGTGTTCCTGCAGCAAACGCCGGACGGCG
>JBGSWX010000389.1:0-1587 GCA_041751695.1 Burkholderiaceae bacterium
TCGAAGTCACCGAGGTCGCGCAGTACACAGGCTTTCCGGAGATGCTCGATGGGCGCGTGAAGACGCTCCATCCAAGCATTCACGCCGGCCTGCTGGCGCAGCGCGCGAACGCCGAGCATATGCACACGCTCGCCGAGCACAAGATCGATCCGATCGAAATCCTGGTGGTTAATCTGTATCCGTTCGAGCAGACCGTCGCGCGCGGCGACTGCGCGTTCGACGATGCCATCGAAAACATCGACATCGGCGGCCCGGCGATGCTGCGCGGCGCCGCCAAGAACCATCAGAGCGTGACCGTGATCGTCGATCCGGCTGACTACACGACGGTGCTTGATCAGCTGCGCAGCGCCAGTACTGTCGATGCCGCCACACGGCTCGCGCTGGCAAAGAGAGTCTTTGCGCACACTGCAAACTACGACGGCGCCATTGCCAACTATCTGACATCGCTCGATGGGCAGGGCGCACGCGGAGCGTTTCCCGATGTGTTGTCGAGACAATGGGTCAAGGCGCAGACGATGCGGTACGGAGAAAATCCGCACCAGCAGGCAGCGTTCTATCGTGAGCGAACTGTCGGCGCGGGGCTTCTGGCGGGCTTCACGCAGCTGCAGGGAAAAGAGCTGTCATACAACAACATCGCGGACGCCGACGCCGCATGGGAGTGCATCCGTGCTTTCGACCAGACCGCATGCGTCATCGTCAAGCACGCCAATCCCTGTGGCGTCGCAACCGGCTCGAGTGCGGGCGAGGCCTATGCCAAGGCGTTGAAGACCGATCCGACGTCAGCCTTTGGCGGAATCATCGCGTTCAATCGGGCAGTCGATGCAGGGACAGCCCAATCGATTGCGCGCCAGTTCGTCGAAGTCGTCATTGCGCCCGAGTTCAGCGCAGAAGCACGCGCTACATTCAACGGCAAGCCGAACGTCCGGTTGCTGACTATGCTCGCAGGCGATTCACACAATGACTTCGACTTCAAGCGCGTCGGCGGCGGCCTGCTGGTGCAAACGCCGGACGGTCATGTGCTGCAGCCGTCGGATCTGAAGACCGTCAGCGCGCTTCAGCCTAGTGCGCATCAGGCAAGCGATCTGATGTTTGCGTGGAGAGTCGCAAAGTTTGTGAAATCGAACGCGATCGTGTTCGCGCGCGACGGCGCGACGCTCGGCGTCGGAGCGGGGCAGATGTCGCGCGTTGATTCGGCGCGCATTGCGTCGATCAAGGCAGAATCAGTGAACCTCAGTCTTGCCGGTTCGGCGGTTGCCTCCGACGCGTTCTTCCCTTTTCGCGATGGACTCGATGCGGTGATTGACGCTGGCGCCACGAGCGTGATTCAACCCGGCGGCAGCGTGCGCGACGAAGAAGTGATCGCAGCCGCCAACGAACGTGGCGTGGCGATGGTGTTTACAGGGGTTCGGCATTTCCGACACTAGTGAGTTGCGTACCGCAGCAGCCGCTGGCGCAGCTGCGCCGCCTACGTCGTCGGGCGCTAAAGCGCCAACCACTGCGGTGCTAACAACGCCGGCGCAAAAAAAGCAACCGTGTCAAGCGGCGTTATTGAAGGAAGGTTTCCAAGGCTGTTTGGATTTCAAGACA
>JBGSWX010000390.1:0-2089 GCA_041751695.1 Burkholderiaceae bacterium
TGCGGGAGAGTTGGGTAGAAAGCTGTACGTCGCGGGGAAGGACCGCCGAGTAGGCGGGGACGAGCAGCACGTCATCGAAAGTCAGCGCTTTTTGTACCAACCGCATACTTTTCCTCAGACGCAAAGACGGAGTATACGGGAGGCTGTATGACCTAGCGCGTCGCAATTGCAGGGTGTTTGCACCCTGTTCTTGTCATCGCGCCGCTTGCTGCGTTTGCCAAAAGCATCGGAAAATATGAGACGCCCAGGAGAATTTATGTGCACCGGTTACAACGTGATTCGTGCAGCGATCGTCGCGGCTATCGTAATGGCCGGATTCGCGCCCGCTCCGAGCGAGGCGCAATGGGCCTGGAAGGACGCCAGCGGGCGTCTGGTGTACTCCGACCGGCCACCGCCGTCTGACATCAAGCCGGCGCAGATCGTGCGCCAGCCGGGCACTCAGACACTGGCCAATCCAGCGCCGGCCAGTGGCCCGCTCGACGATGCGGCGAAGCCTGCCGACGGCAAGCCTGCCGAAGCTAAGAATTCAGAGAACAAGAACGCACCGAAGACCGTTGCCGAGCGCGAGATGGAATTTCGCAAGCGCCAGCAGGAGCGTGCGGACAGCGAGAAGAAATCGTCAGAAGAACAAACGAAGAACGCAACAAAAACGGCCGAGTGCGATCGCGCGCGCGGCTACATGAAGTCGCTCGAAGACGGTGTTCGCATCACACGTACCGACGCGTCGGGTAACCGCGAGTTTCTCGACGACGCCGCGCGCGCGGCCGAAGCAGACCGCACGCGCAAAATCATTCAGAGCACCTGCGGCTAGGACTTGACGCCGCGCTTGCGCAAGTCTGCGCGTAGGCGGCGTCCCTCCTTCGGATCGATCGTTAGCGGGCGATACAGCTCAACGCGGTCACCGTCCGCCAGCGGCCGGTCGAGCGCGCAGCGCTGACCCCAAACCCCGGCGTCAATCGAATCTCTCAATTCCGGCCGGCGGGTCAGTAACTCTGAAGCGGCAATTGCGTCGTGCACGGTCGACCCGCTCGGCATCGTCAACTCGCTCGAGTCTTCGCACGCGGGCGCGCAATAAACAACGGTGACACGCAGCCACGCCGGATCCATCAGCTTGCGCGAGAGTGAGATATAACCCGAATTCTATTGGCAGCAGCAACGCGACTCGCAGTGACGATCGTTCAAAACAAGAAAGCAACACACGATTACTCGATCGAGGAGCGCTACGAAGCCGGCATCGCGCTCGAAGGCTGGGAAGTCAAGTCGATTCGCGCCAACCACGTTCAGCTGAACGAGGCGTACGTCGTCGTGCGCAGCGGCGAGTTGTATCTGCTCAATTCGCACGTCAGTCCGCTGCCGACGACTTCAACGCACGTGAAGCCCGAGCCGACTCGAACGCGCAAGCTGCTGATGCACGCGGCTGAAATTCGTAAGCTGATCGGCAAGGTCGAACGCGCGGGCTACTCATTGGTGCCGCTCAACATGCACTACAGCAAAGGGCGCGTGAAGCTCGAAGTGGGGTTGGCGAAAGGTAAGCGGCAATTCGAGAAGCGCGCGTCGGAAGCGGACAAAGACTGGAAACGTGAGCAGAGCCGTCTGTTGAAAAACCGCAGCCGTTAGGCCTCAAGCCAGGGTGCGCAATACTTTCCTTAGAACCACTGCGTCGTCGCGACCCTCGTAATAGCCTCGCAACATCTCGACCTGCCGGTAGCGGTGCTTGCCGTAGAACGCACGCGCCGCGAAGTTCGTTTCTCTTGCTTCAACCCGAATCGTGGCGATGCCCGCCGTCCTGACGGTGGCGTCGAGCCACTCCAGCAGCGCTGAGCCCACTCCGCGCCGCATGCGCGAGGAGTGAACCGCCATCAGCAGGAGATGAGCGTCTTCATCGCGGTACTTCATGATTGCGAAGCCCGCGAGCATTCCGCGCTCGCGCGCTACGATCGTATTGGTCGCCGCGTCGCGCACGCTTCTCAGCACCCGCTGCGGCGTCCACGACCAGTTCAATCCCCGCTCGATCGCGTCCCGGGAAAGCGACGCGATGCCCGGCGCATCGGACGATCGGGCAAGACTGATTTCGTAGTTCGCGATCATC
>JBGSWX010000391.1:0-7436 GCA_041751695.1 Burkholderiaceae bacterium
GCGGGGCGCTGGCTGGCGGTCGGCGTAAAAAACCGGGCGCGACCGCGCGCGCGATGTTCGACATAGAACAGCGCCAGCACGAGCACCAGCAATACCGCCGCCAGTTGGCTCGCGGCCAGCCGGTCGCCGAGCGAAAACCAGGCGCGATAAATCGACGTTGTGAATGTCTGCAGACCGAAGTACGACGCGGCGCCGTAGTCGGCAATCGTTTCCATCAGCGCGAGCAGCGCGCCGGCGGCGATTGCGGGGCGCGCCAGCGGCAGATTGACGCTCCACCACGTTTGCCAGGGCGTCTGCCCCAGGCTGCGCGCGGCATCCATCATCGCCGCCGTGCGCGCCAGAAAAGCGGTGCGCGCGAGCAGGTACACGTACGGGTACAGCACCACGATGAACACGAACGCTGCGCCCGCGAGCGAGCGAATCTCGGGGAACCAATAGTCGCCACGCCGCCAGCCGAAGCCTTCGCGCAACGCCGTCTGCAGCGGACCCGCGTACTGCAGGTAGTCCGTGTACGCATACGCGACGATGTACGCCGGCATCGACAACGGCAGCAACAGCGCCCACTCGAAAATTCTGCGACCCGCGAACTCGCACGTGGCCACCACCCACGCCGTGGCAGCGCCGACCGCCACGACACCGGCGACGACCGCCGCGCCGAGCAGCGATGTTTGCAGCAACGCCGACGGAATGATCGTTGCGATCAGGTGCCGCAGCGTCTCGACCGATTCGCCGGCGCTCCAGAAGCTCGCAAACACGCTCAACACAGGCAGTGCGATCAGCGCACCGCACACGGTCGTCAGCGCAAGCGCGCGACCCAATCCCTCCTCTGGACGAAACATCGCCGAAGAACGTCGGGTCACCGCCGAAGCCATTGTTCGTCCGCCTATTCAATGCAGCTGAAATTATTGCATCTGACTTAGACTGGCCGCATGGAGAGTACCGACCGGCCGCTTCTGCTGATCGATCGACTGCGTGTCGCCTACCCGGGCAGCGTGGCGCCGATCATCGACGGCACGTCGTTAATGCTGAACCAAGGCGAGATCGGCTGTGTGGTCGGCGGCTCGGGCTGCGGCAAGACCACGTTGCTGCGCGCGATTGCCGGCTTCATCGGCGTCGAGGACGGCACCATCGAGATCGCCGGTGCCGTGGTTTCGGGCCCGCACTTCACCGCCGTGACGGAAAAGCGCGGCATCGGCCTGGTGTTTCAGGACTACGCGCTGTTTCCGCATTTGCGCGTTGAAGACAACATCGCGTTCGGCTTGCGGCCTTTGGGTCCGGGCGAGCGTACCGCGCGTGTGCGCGAGATGATCGAGCTGGTCGGCCTGGGCGTGCACGCACGCAGCTATCCGCACGAGCTCTCGGGCGGACAGCAGCAGCGCGTGGCGCTGGCGCGCGCGCTGGCGCCGCGGCCGGCACTGCTGCTAATGGACGAGCCATTTTCAAGTCTCGATGTCGACTTGCGTGCAAGGCTGGGCGCAGAAGTCCGCCAGATCCTGAAATCAAGCGGCACGACGGCGATGCTCGTCACGCACGATCAGCAGGAAGCTTTCGCCATGGCCGACAAGGTCGGCGTCATGCACGACGGCCGCATCGAACAGTGGGACCGCCCCTACGAGCTGTACCACCGGCCCGCGACGCGCTACGTTGCCGACTTCATCGGCGAAGGTGTGTTCTTGCCGGCGCGCGTGTTGACGTCGATGGATGTTGAAATCGAGCTCGGCGAGCTGCACGGCAAGTGGCCGCTGAGCTACATGCCGCTCAACCTTGCGGCGTCCAACGGTGACGGCGCGGGGGCCCGGGTCGACGTGCTGCTGCGCCCCGATGACGTGGTACACGACGATGCCAGCCCGCTGAAGGCCGAAGTGGTTCGCAAGACGTTCCGCGGCGGCGACTTCATCTACACGCTGCGGTTGACCAGCGGCCGCGAAGTGCTGGCGCTGGTGCCGAGCCATCACGACCACGCGATCGGCGAGAAAATCGGCATTCGCCTGGATGCCGATCACGTCATTACATTTCCAACGGAATCGCTGAGATAGCCCATGTACCTTCCGGCCCATTTCGAAGAATCGCGCGTCGAGGTTCTGCACGCGCTGATTCGTGCCCATCCGCTGGGCTCGCTGGTCGTGCTGGCTTCCAATGGCCTGGACGCCAATCACATTCCATTCGAGATCGATCCAGAGCCTGCGCCGTGGGGAACGCTGCGTGGCCACGTGGCTCGCGCCAATCCTGTCTGGCGCGATTTTTCGCCGCAGGTCGACGCGCTCGCAATATTTCAGGGCGCGCACGCCTATGTGTCGCCCGCGTGGTACGCCACGAAGAAAGAGCACGGCAAGGTGGTGCCGACGTGGAACTACGCGGTGGTGCACGCGTACGGACCCTTGCGCGTCATCGACGATCGCGCTTGGTTGCGCCAGTTCGTCGAGCGGCTGACGCAACGGCATGAAGCGCCGCGCGCCGACCCGTGGAAGGTCAGTGACGCCCCGTCGGACTTCGTCGAGACGATGGTGGCGGCGATCATCGGCATCGAGATTCCGATCGCGCGTCTGACCGGCAAATGGAAAGTCAGCCAGAACCGGCCGGAGAAAGATCGAATCGGCGTCGCAGCAGGGCTGACGCAACGTGCGAACGATTTGTCGACAGCAATGGCTGAGCTGGTAGCGCAAAAAAAGGGCGGGTAGAGAAACCTCCACCGCCCTTTCGGAACATCACGCGCCGGTCAGGTGCCGTTGCCGAACGCCTGCTTCAATCGTTTGCCTGCGTAACCCTGCGCCTCCTTCGCGTCATTGACCACCGCAGCCGCGCCGAAAAACTCGTGCGTGGCGCCGTCATAATTACGCAGCTCCGTCTTGACACCTGCTTTTTTCAGCGCGCCCTGCAGCAATTGGCCGTCAGTCCGCAGCGGATCAATCTGCGCATTGATGATGGTGACCGGCGGCAAACCCTTCAAGTTTGCATTGACGAGATCGACCCGTGGGCTTTTTGCATCGTCTGGCTTGGCGAACACCTTGTCGACGAACCATTGGATCATCGCCTTGTTAAGCGGCTTGGCAGTGGCGCTGTCGACGTACGACTCGGTCGACAGGTTTCCGGTTTGTGCCACCGGATACACGGCCACGATGTGAAGCGGCGCGGTCAAACCGGCGTCGCGTGCCGCTACCGCGGTCGATACGGCCAGGTTTCCGCCCGCGCTTTCACCCGCCAGTGCAAGCCGCTTGGGATCGCCCTTGATCGAAGCGGCATTAGCGGCAACCCACCGGTAGACCGCCAGCGCGTCGTCCCAAGCTGCCGGAAATTTCGCTTCCGGGGCGAGCCGATAGTCAGGCGATACGACGATCGCATTGGCCTGTTTGGAAAGCCCGCGCGCGCCGCCGTCGTACACGATGCGGTCTGCGATCACCCAGCCGCCGCCATGAAAATAAACGATGACCGGAAACGGTCCCGGGCCGGCGGGCGTGTAGATACGCGTAGGCAACGAACCCGCCGCTCCCGGAATTTGCCGGTCTTCGCTTGTCACGCCGGGCACGAGCGCGGTCGGGGACGTGTCCTTGCCCTGTTTTTTCAAAATGACATTCACCGCATCGGTCGGCGTGGGTTGTTTGCGAGCCTCTGCAGGCTCCAGCGTTTCAATCGGCTTGCCGTTCAAGCTGCCCAGCGTGTCGAGCACGTTCTGCATGTCGGCGTCGGCCGCGTACTGGGTGCCGGTTTTGGCCATCGCCGCTGCCGGCGGCTTATCTTTCGTCACCGCTGCCGGCGCTTTGCCCTTGTTCATCGCATGCGCCGGTGTTACCAGCAATGCCGCCACGGCAAGGGCGCCGGCGCCAATCAGACTTGGGTGTTTCACCTGTCTACCTTTTCAATGAAGTGTGAGTGAAATTGCGTTGCTCTATTCACGCTCGGCGGCGGCGTCGGCCCCGATGCCCAGCTCATCAACCAGCTGCAGCTTGCGGTCTTCCATTTGCGGCCCTAGCGCGGCGGTGTCGAGCTTCGCCTTCTTGAGCTTCGGAAACATTTCGTCTTCTTCTTCCTCGACGTGATGCTCGATCAGCTCGCTTAGCACCTTCACTTTGGCGTCATACAGATCATCGTCGGGCGCCATGTCGGACAACTGCGCGATCAAGTCCTTCACGCTCGCGTGCTCGACCACGGCTTCGTCGATCAGGTCCTCTTCGTCGAGTATGTCGCGCGCGGCCGGGTAGAAAATCTCTTCTTCAATCTGCGTATGCATCGTCAGCTCGGCGCAGATGGTGGCGGTCAGCGCTTCCTTCTCGTTGTAGCTGCCTTCGTCTTCAACCAGCTTGTCGTACTCCTTGAAAAGCTTCTCTACTTTCCGGTGATCCGCTTTCAGCAGTTCAATGGCGTCCATGGTTGCTCCAGGTTTGTGGATGAGAGACTCGGCACAACACCGGCAAGGCGTGTGCCCGTCGGGGGCCCGGTGCCGCCCGCTGAAGACAACGTCGGCTTAAACGAATGATTACGGCCCGAAACCAGGCTAAAGCAACGGTCGCGCTACGGCCGGTGGAAAATTACATCGCCCGCGCGGCGCATATTGCCGCTTTGCAAGCGGCGAACCCGTTAACGATGGGGGCCTGACAATCGTATCGAGTACACGATGCACCCGACCCCAACCTGGGCCGTTTATCGCGACGCCGAAACCGGGCACCTGATCCGTAAATACATTGCAGCAGGCGAAGCGAAGCGACGCTATTACGGCGTCAGGGAGGCAGCCAACAGCAACATCAGCCCGGTGGAAATCGCAAGCGACACCACGACGTGCTCGGGCGCTTCTCCGTAGCCAAGGCCGAGCAGCGTGCGGCCACCGCTGGTCCACCAGCCGCAACTGAGCAAGAACCCAAACGCAAACAACAAGACGCCGGGCAGCAGCACCAGAGCCAGGCCGGCGACGTACATCGGAATAGATCCGACGATCGCGACCGACACCGCGCGCATCCAAAGCCGAGGCTTCGAGTAGACCGGCATCAGAGCCGCGCCGACCAGTCCTTGCGTGATCAGCGCAATCGCGGTGCCGCCCCACAGCGCGAAAAACGGCTCCCAGCTGCGATCACGCTGCACCGAGTAACCGAAGGCGAAGTTCCACTCGGTGTTGAAGCAGCGGATGCCGATTTCGCTGGCCGCAGCGATCCCGAGTGCTCCCGTGATCACCAGTGCGAGCAGCGCAATCGGCAAGCGAGAGTCGCCCAAGTGCCGCTCGAAGATATCCCACCAGATGTCCGGATCGGCAAGCTTGAGCATTCGTACAGTTGGCCGAGACAGTGACGGTCAAGACTCGCGTGAATGCGGGCCCTCCGCCGCCCGCGACGCTCTATCGTTCTGCTGCGACGGCCCTCTCGCGACGACGACTGCTGAGTGCGCCGCGCCTATCTGCACAGACCCAGTATCCGTTCCTGCTGCGAGCACGGCTTTGCCGCCCGCAATGGTTCCTTCGGTTCCGTCGAACCTCCAGCAACGCAGGAACGTATCTCACGCGCTGTAGGGGCATAGTAGAACCACCCGCGACCGAGATCAGGCAGAGCCAGCTCGACCTCGCGCCACTTCGGGTGCCCCTTTTCTTGCAGCGTCGGGAAGTTCTTGCATAGCGAACGCGCGAACTGTCTCAAGTTACTGCCGGCGCCCTTCATATTGAAATCGTAGGTGACGAGGAAGGCCTTGACCGCCAACCCCGGGAGATCCTCCGTAAGCAGGTTTGGATAGCTGCTGGCCCGTACCGTGGCAGGAAAATAGGTCTTGAGGGCCGCCTTGCTGGATGGATGATTGGGATCGAACTTGAGAAGTTTGATATGTTGACGGGCCTCTGGCTTCATGTCAGCAAGGAGTTTGGCCGGCTGGCCTAAGACGAGAGCCACCACGTCAACGGTTTTGTCCGTGATCAACTTGACCAGCGCCTCCTCGTTGGAGACATAGGTCGCGTTTGCCTCCGACATGGGTTCACCAAACATCAAACGGTAGAGTGTCGCCGAGGTAAGCGCTGTGCCGCTCCCGAGCTGGCCGGCATTGATCTTCGCGTTCCTGATCTCGTGGATGTAGTTCCGGTCCGAGTCGGCGCGCACCACAAAGTAGATCTCTTCGTTGTACAGCGGCATGATGACCCGCAGCGGCCGGATCATGTCGCCGGCCTCCGCGTTTCCACCAGAGGCCATGTCGAGGAAGGCCTGATAGACGTCCGACTGCACCAATGCGAGTTTCACGCCCGGCTCGTAACGCAACCGTCGAACATTCTCTGCTGATCCCGCCGAAGGTTGCGCGTCGAGGTCTATGCCTGCCGGGGAAGCAACAAACTGGGCGAGATCACGCCCGATGATGATATAGGTCCCGCGCGCGGAGGCCGTGACGATTTTGTATTCCACGGCGGCGATCGCCGCCATACCGTGGCACAACAACGCTGTGATCAGCAGCGCGAACACTGCTTTTTTCATAGCTGTTTCTCCCCTTGTTACTTGCTCGGACTGCAGAGCCCAAGCGCTGCGACGGCTTCCGTACATTCTTTGAATATGGGTGGATCCTTACGGCTTGTCACACCGGCGTCGATCACCGACGATCGCCGCACGCTCAATGCGGCGCCAGCAGCCTGAGGCATCGCAGTCGAACGACTTACTGATGCAGGGTCGTCGAGAGGCCGGTTGGGGGACACCGGCTCCGGATCTGCCCGAGGTTTCGCGACAACCCGTGCAGCAGGCGATGGCGCCTTCTCAACTTCTTCAGCACCGGTTGTAGGTTGTGACGCAGTTTCTTTGGGCGCGGATGTTGCGTCAACCTGCGTCGCCACGGTTGCCGTAGCGGCGCCTAACGAGGTCGGACCGTCGGGCATGCTTGGCGCCGGTTGCCCCGCGCTCTGCCCCGGCGCGAGTTGCTGCGCTGAGCGATCGTAGTAGTAATAGCCCGAGACGGCAGTGGCCGCGAGCAACAAGGTCAGAAAGGCAAGACGCCGTGCGCGTCGCGACGCGATCGCCGTAATGGCCCTTTCGGATTCGACCGATTCGTCCATCGGCTGCAACTCAACGGCGGAAAGCGCCAGAACAGGATACTGAACACGTTCGGGCGCGACCGTTTCGTCCATCGACTGCGGCTCAACGGCGGAATGCGCCAGATCAGGATACTGAACACTATCGGCCGCGACCGTTTCGTCCATCGGCTGCGATTCGGCGGCGGAATGCGCCGGATCGGAATTCAGGTGTGTCGGATCCCGATCGGCGACACCGGCCGCTTGGCCCTGAGTTTCTGTCACTTCGCGGCGCAATCCTTGCCGAATCATGCCGACCACCTGCGCCGAGGACTTAGACCCAAAGGCGCGCTCGATGGCGAAGCCGCCATTGTTAAGAATTGGCTTCGCAATCTGATGCTCAACTATCGGTGGCGCCGGCACGGACTCCGGTACGGGTACCGCAGGCACGGCCGCCAGTACGGGTACCGCAGGCACGGCC
>JBGSWX010000392.1:0-2825 GCA_041751695.1 Burkholderiaceae bacterium
TGTCTATATCACCGAGCGGCTGATGGAGCTGGCGGACCGGCATGCCGGCGGGCGCATCGTGAGTTCGCTGGAGGGTGGCTACAACCTCGATGCGCTGGCGCGCAGCGTCGGCGCACATGTGAAAGCACTGGCCAGGTTGTAGACCCTGAATGCCGAACAGGATCTTTGACACCGGCCTCGAGCGAAACGCCGCTAACTTTGCGTCGCTGTCACCGTTGCCGTTCCTCGAGCGCGCGGCAGATGTCTATCCAACGCTTCCCGCAGTGGTGCACGGCAGAGGCACGGCTCAGGTGCGTTACAACTGGCGCGAGCTGCGCACGCGGTGCCGCCGGCTGGCGCATGCACTGGCGCAGCACGGCATCGATCGGGGCGATACGGTTGCCGTAATGCTGCCCAACACACCGGCGATGGTCGAGGCGCACTTCGGCATTCCGATGACCGGCGCTGTGCTAAATGCGCTGAACACGCGGCTCGATGCAGCGTCCATCGGATTTCAGCTGAATCATGGTGAAGCGAAGATCCTGATCACCGATCGCGAGTTCGCCCCGACGATCAAAGCTGCGCTGGCGACGGTCGATCGCGAGCTGCTGATCATCGACGTGGATGATCCGATCTACGATGGCGCGGGGGAGCCGATCGGCGCGCTCGATTACGAAGCGTTTCTCGCACAGGGTAGTACCGATCACGCGTGGAGTGCGCCGGCCGACGAGTGGGATGCGATCGCGCTCAACTACACTTCCGGCACGACCGGCAACCCGAAGGGTGTCGTGTACTCGCATCGCGGCGCGTACACGAACGCGGTGTCAAACGTACTGGTGTGGGCGATGCCGCACCATCCGATCTACCTGTGGACGCTGCCGATGTTCCACTGCAACGGCTGGTGTTTTCCATGGACGATCGCGGCGATGGCGGGCACGCATGTGTGTCTGCGCAAGGTCGAGGCGCAAGCGATCTTCGACGCGATCCGCGAGCACAAGGTCACGCACTATTGCGGCGCGCCGATCGTGCATTCGCTGCTGATCAGCGCGCCCGACGAAATGAAGCAGGGCATCACGCACAAGGTGCACGCGATGGTCGCCGCGGCTGCGCCGCCGGCGTCGATGATCGAAGGCATGGATCGCATGGGGTTCGATCTGACGCACGTATATGGACTGACCGAGTCCTACGGCCCCGCGACCGTGTGCGCAAAGCAGCCGGAGTGGTCCTCGCTCGACGTCGGCGAGCGCGCGATGAAAAACGGCCGCCAGGGCATGCGTTACACGCTGGAAGAAGCGGTCGCAGTGCTCGATCCCGACTCGATGCAGGCGGTTCCGGCCGACGGCGAGACGATCGGCGAAATCATGTTTCGCGGCAACATCATGATGAAGGGCTATCTGAAGAACGACGGCGCGACCGCTGAAGCTTTTCGCGGCGGCTGGTTTCACACCGGCGATCTCGCGGTCGTGCAACCCGACGGTTACCTGCGAATCAAGGATCGCAGCAAGGACATCATCATTTCGGGCGGAGAAAACATTTCTTCGATCGAGGTCGAGGACGCGTTGTATCGGCATCCCGCGGTCATCGCGGCCGCGGTCGTCGCGCAGCCCGATCCGCGCTGGGGCGAAGTGCCGTGCGCGTTTGTCGAGCTGAAAGACGGTACCGTGTTAACCGAAGCCGATGTGCTGAACCATTGCCGAGCCCATCTCGCCAGGTTCAAAATGCCGAAGCGGATCGTGTTCGGCACGCTGCCGAAGACATCAACCGGTAAGATTCAAAAGTTCCTGTTGCGCCAGCAAGTGAAGTCCGCTGCCGCGATCGACACTTAGGAGCACGAATGAATGCACCGATAGCAGAACAGTACGTGTTGACCGCGCGCGACGAGCGCGGCGTGGCAACGTTGACGCTGAACCGTCCGCAACAATTCAACGCGCTGTCGCGGGAAATGATGGCGGCATTGCAAACGGAGTTCGAGGCGCTGGACGGCGATGAGTCGGTGCGCGTGGTCTTGATCGGCGCTCAGGGCAGGGCGTTTTGTCCCGGCCATGATCTGAAACAGATGAAGGCGAATCCTTCGCTCGAGTACTACCAGGCTTTGTTCGCGCAATGCACGAAGCTGATGATGACGATTCAGCGGCTGCACGCGCCGGTCATCGCGCGCGTGCACGGCATCGCAACCGCAGCCGGCTGCCAATTGGTCGCGATGTGCGACCTCGCGGTCGCGTCGGCCGATGCGAGATTTGCAGTATCGGGCATCAACGTGGGATTGTTCTGCTCCACGCCCGGCGTCGCCCTGAGCCGCAACGTTGGGCGCAAGCAGGCGTTTGAAATGCTGGTCACCGGCGATTTCATCGACGCCGCCACCGCGCGCGAGCGCGGGCTGGTGAATCGCGTTGTTCCGGCCGACCAGCTCCATGCGGAAATCGAGAAGGTGATTGCTTCGATCCTGTCGAAGCCCGGCTCGGCGGTTGCGATGGGTAAAGACCTGTTTTACCGGCAGCTCGAAACCGGCATCGAAGCCGCGTACCAAATGGCGGGCCAGACGATGGCGTGCAACATGATCGATGAGTCCGCGCAGGAAGGCGTGCAGGCGTTCATGGAGAAGCGCGTGCCGAAGTGGTGACGTATCTGGACTGCACGCGATCCGACGAGCACTGTCCGATCTGATTTGTGCAACGTTCCCAAGGACAGCGCTCGATGACAGCTAACGACGGCGGATTCAACTCGTCAATGCAACACACTAAACGCCCTTGCGGCGGAAGGATTGTTGCAGATGAAGAGAAGACCGCGCATTTACTACTCGGCCCGGCAACGGGCTCTCATCTGGGAGCGTTGGCGCAAGGGTGAGA
>JBGSWX010000393.1:0-2133 GCA_041751695.1 Burkholderiaceae bacterium
GCAGTCACCCACGCAGGGCCCGGCGCCGATTACCACGACGCCGGTGACGGTCACGCCGGGCACGTCGCGCTGACGGTACAGCTTGTTTGGGCGAGCTGCACGAGCCGCGCCTTCCATTCGTCAACTCGGGCTTGCGTGGCCGGACGTTTGTCTTATAGTCCGCGTCCGCTTGCCGCGAGGCCGGCTTTGAACGTCTGACTGGGAGGATTCGATGAGTTGGATCATCGTGTTGGTCGTCATCGCAGCGATCGTGTTCTGGGCGGTGGGCGCCTACAACCGGTTGGTGAGCCTGCGCAACAAGTTCAAGAATGCGTTCGCGCAGATTGATGTTCAGCTCAAGCGCCGCTACGACCTGATTCCGAATCTGGTCGAGACTGCCAAGGGGTACATGAAGCACGAGCGCGAGACGCTCGAAAATGTAATTCGTGCGCGCAACTCAGCGGTTACTGCGAATACTGCAGCGGCGGCGGACCCGGGATCAGCGCAGGCCATCCAGGGCTTGGTCGTCGCCGAAGGCGCGTTGAGCGGCGCGCTGTCGAAACTGTTTGCGCTGGCCGAGGCTTATCCCGACCTCAAGGCGAATCAGAACATGATGCAACTGACCGAAGAGTTGACCGGCACCGAAAACAAGATCTCGTTCGCGCGCCAGGCGTTCAACGATTCGGTGATGAGCTACAACACCGCCGTGCAGCAGTTTCCGACGAATTTCATCGCCGGCGCCTTTACGTTTACCCAAGCCGAGCTGTTGCAATCGACCGAGAGCGACGAGGAGCGGCAGGCGGTTCGCGTCAGCTTCTGAGCCATGCTCGCGATGTGGATCTTGTTCGCGTTCGGCGCGGGGTTGATCGCGTGGGGCGTGATCAACATCCGGCGCGGCACGATCTGGGACAGCGATATCGCCGGCGACTGGATCCGGCGCGACGATGACCCTGCCATGTTCTGGACCGCGATCTCGCTGATCTTCACGCTTGCGGTGCTGGCGATCGGGGTCGGTGCAATCGCCGGCCTCGGGGCTCGCCCGCACTAGCTCATCCATCTCCGTGGACTTTTTCGAGCATCAGGAGATTGCGCGCCGCTCGACGCGGCGCTTGGTCGTGCTGTTTGCAATCGCGGTCGTCCTGATCGTCATCGCCGTCAACGTCGCGGCCAGCGCGATTTATCTCGGCTTCCTGATGCCCGCCGGCTTTGCGCGCACGACGGCGGCGCTGCCCAGCGGGTTTTATTTCGTCAACACGTGCATCGTGCTTGGCCTGATCGGCGGTGGCACGGCGTACAAGGTGAGCTCGCTCAGCGCGGGCGGCGCCGCGGTCGCCAATCTGGTCGACGCGCGCGAAGTCGACACGACCACCAGTGATCTTCTCGATCGTCGGCTGATCAACGTGGTCGAGGAAATGGCGATTGCTTCCGGCGTCGCGGTGCCGCGCGTGTATGTGATGGACAACGAAACAGCGATCAATGCTTTCGCCGCCGGCCATTCGGTCAACGATGCGGTGATCGCGGTGACGCGCGGGACCCTGACGCGGCTGTCGCGCGACGAGTTGCAGGGCGTGATCGCGCACGAGTTCTCACATGTGTTGAACGGCGACATGAAGCTCAACCTGCGGTTGATCGGCGTGCTGCACGGACTGTTGATCGTTGCGCTCGCCGGCCGCTTGCTGCTCGAGCTCGGCGGCCGCAGTCGAGGCAGCAGCAGCTCGCGTAGCGGCAACGCGGTCGCGATGTTGTTCTTTGCCGGCGTTGCCTTGTGGATACTCGGCTACATCGGCGTCTTCTTCGGCCGCTTGATCAAAGCCGCGGTTTCGCGGCAACGTGAGTTCCTCGCCGACGCCAGCGCCGTGCAGTTCACGCGCAACCCCGACGGCATCGGCGGCGCGCTGCGAAAGATCGGCGGGCTGACCGAGTCCACAGGGCTCGGCACCCGCATCGATCACCCGCAGGCCGAAACGCTGTCGCATTTGTTCCTGGGCGCAGCGCGGCCGAGCTTTGTGAGCGGCCTGTTCGCCACGCATCCATCGCTCGAAGAGCGCGTGCAGCGCATTTACGGACGCAAGCAGGCGTTCGTGGCGGCGCCAGAAAATTCGGTGGCGCTGGCGATGAGTGGCTCGCAGCCGGCGCTCGAGACGGAGCGCTCGT
>JBGSWX010000394.1:0-3458 GCA_041751695.1 Burkholderiaceae bacterium
GCGCGGTGAGCATCGCGGTGGATGGGTCGACCGCGCGGCGCGGATGCAGCGGATGCGCCAGCGGTGCCTTGAGCCACTTGCCGGTGGTCGACTCCGGCGCTGCGATCAGATCATCCACCGTGCCTTGCGCCACCACGCGCCCGCCGCGCACGCCAGCCTCCGGGCCGATATCGATCAGATGCTTCGCGCGCCGGATGGTGTCCTCATCATGCTCGACGACCACCAGCGTATTGCCCTTCGCTTCGAGCTTTTCAAGCGCGTTCAGCAAGATGCGGTTATCGCGCGGGTGCAACCCGATCGTCGGCTCGTCGAGTATGTACGCGACGCCCTGCAGGTTGGAGCCGAGTTGCGCCGCCAGGCGAATGCGCTGCGCCTCGCCGCCCGATAGTGTCGGCGCGGCGCGGTCGAGCGCGAGATATCCGAGCCCGACCTCTTCGAGGAACGATAAGCGCGAGCGGATTTCGGCCAGCGCGTCGCGCGCGATCTCGGCTTCGCGGCCGCTCAATGTCAGGCGATTGAACAAGCCGCCGGCGTCTGCCACCGGAAGCTCGGCCAGTTCCGCGATCGACTTGCCGGCGAACGTCACCGCCAGTGCGGTCGGGTTCAGGCGCTTGCCGTGACAGCTCTCGCACGGCGCGGTTTCGCCCTCGTACCACGCGTTCCACCAGACCTCTTCGCCGCTTTGCTCGGCGTCGAAGCCGGTGAGCTTCAATCCGGTGCCGAAACATCCGGTGCACCAGCCGTGCTTGGAGTTGTACGAGAACAGTCGCGGATCAGACTCGGGAAACGACGTACCGCATGACGAGCACGCACGCTTGGTCGAAAAACTCTTCTGTTCGAGCGGTGCGGTCCAAGCACCGCCGGCAATCGCGTCTTTCAGCTTGCCGAGCGGCCACGCGATCGTGACGACGCCGTGGCCGTGTTCGAGCGCGGTCGCGATCGCGCCGCGCAACCGATCTTCGTTCTCCGCCTGCACGACGAAATCGGCAATCGGCAACTCGATCGTGTGCTCCTTGAAGCGCTCGATGCGCGGAAACTTTGCGGTCGGCAGGAAATGACCGTCGATTCGCAAATGCGAATGCCCGCGGCCGGCAGCCCACTTGGCGAGATCGGTGTAAACGCCCTTGCGGTTTACTACCAACGGTGCGAACACCCCAATGTGCAGCCCTTTCAACTCGCGCATCGCCTGCGCCACGATCGTGTCGAAGGATTGCGGCGTGACCGGCACCTTGCAGTTTGGGCAGTGCTGCACGCCTAGCTTGACGTATAGCAAGCGCAGAAAGTGATAGATCTCGGTCAGCGTGGCAACGGTCGACTTACGGCCACCGCGCGATGTGCGCTGCTCGATCGCTACCGTAGGCGGAATGCCGTAGATGGCGTCGACATCGGGCCGGCCGGCGGGCTGCACGATCGAGCGCGCGTAGGCATTCAACGATTCGAGATAGCGGCGCTGGCCTTCGTTGAACAGAATGTCGAACGCTAATGTGGACTTCCCCGAGCCGGAGACGCCTGTAATCACCGTGAACGTATCGCGCGGGATCGAGACGTCGATCGACTTCAGATTGTGCTCACGCGCATTGATTATTTGGATGGAGCCAACGTCTGACCCCGACTTCGTAGAACGTCTTCCATTCTGGCGGGCGTGGTCAGACGCCGACGCAAGCTTTGTGAAGGGTTCATTGACCCTTGGTGCCTGCTTCGTCAGCGCAGTGCGATACGCGTGCAGCTCGCGGCCGGTGTGCGAGCGCGCGTTGGCGATCACGTCGTCAGGCGTGCCCGTCGCGACGATCTCGCCCCCGCCGTCGCCGCCTTCCGGTCCAAGGTCGATCAACCAGTCGGCTGCGGACATCACGTCGAGGTTGTGTTCGATCACGATCAGCGAGTGGCCGGCGGCAAGCAGCTTGCGAAACGCGCGCATCAGCTTGGCAACATCGTCGAAGTGCAGGCCGGTCGTGGGCTCGTCGAATAGAAACAGGGTGCCGCGCGTCGGCGGCTTGCCTTTGGTTGCAGAAGCCAGAAAGCCGGCGAGCTTCAGGCGCTGCGCTTCACCGCCTGACAGCGTCGGCACCGGCTGACCCAGTTTCACGTATTCGAGGCCGACATCGGCGAGCGGCGCCAGGACGCGCGCGATCTCGGCTTCTTCGCTGAAGAACGTCAGCGCTTCGTTGACCGTCATCGCCAGCACATCGGCGATGTTCACCGCGCGGCCGTGCCGCTCGACGGTGACTTCGAGCGTCTCGGGACGAAAGCGCGTGCCATCGCAATCCGGGCAGCGCAGATACACGTCGGACAAGAATTGCATCTCGACGTGTTCGAAGCCGTTGCCGCCGCAGGTCGCACAACGCCCGTCGCCCGAGTTGAACGAAAACGTGCCCGTTTTGTAGTTGCGTTCCTTGGCCAGCCGCGCCTTGGCGAAGATCGCGCGAATGCAATCGAAAGCGCCGACATAGCTCGCGGGATTCGAGCGCGTGGTCCTGCCGATCGGCGATTGATCGACGAATGCCACGTCGTCGAGCCAGTCTTCGCCGAGCATCCGGTCGAACGCGCCCGGCGTTTCTTTGGTCTTGCCTTTTGCTTTCGCGAGAGCGGGGTACAACACGTCCTGTATCAGGGTCGACTTGCCACTGCCCGATACGCCGGTAACGCAGACCAGCCGCTTCAGCGGAATTTCCACGTCAATCGATTTCAGGTTGTGTTCGCGCGCACCTTGCAGGATCAGCTTGGGCGCGTTCGCCGCAATCGCCAGCGGCTGTGCCGCATCGACATGCAAGCGTCCGCCAAGATAGCGCCCGGTCAGCGTTGAGGATTGCCGCAGCTCATCGGGCGTGCCGTTGAAAACGATCTCACCGCCGCGTTCGCCCGGACCGGGGCCCATATCGATCACCCAATCGGCTGCCAGCATCACCTGTGGATCGTGCTCGACGACCACCAGCGAGTTGCCGCCGTTGCGCAAGCGGTGCATCACTTCGACCACCCGGTGCATGTCGCGCGGGTGCAGACCGATCGACGGCTCATCGAGCACGAACAGCGTGTTGACCAGCGACGTGCCCAGCGCAGTCGTCAGATTGATCCGCTGCACTTCGCCGCCCGATAACGTGCGGCTCTGCCGATCGAGTGTCAGATAACCGACGCCGACGTCGACCAGAAACTTCAAGCGTGCCCGCAGTTCCTCGAGCAGCATTTCGCTCGCTTGATCCAGCGGGGCCGGTAGCTGCACGCGATCGAAGAATGTCTTCACGCGTTCGATCGGCAGCAACATCAAATCGTGAACGGACAGACCCGGCAGCGCGAGCAGTTGAGCTTCGCCCCACGTTGCGCCGACGGGTGTGTAGCGCACGTACTTGCCGTCGCTCGCTAGTGCGGCGCTCGCTTCGTCAGCACCGCCGACTCTCCACAACAGCGCGTCCGGCTTCAACCGAGCGCCGCCGCACGCAGGACACGGCGTGTACGAGCGATAG
>JBGSWX010000395.1:0-8234 GCA_041751695.1 Burkholderiaceae bacterium
GCCAAGCTCGGCTTTGCGATCGACGAAGCCACGCGCGAGCCGATTCACCGCATGGCGGACCTGATCGAAAACGTTCCGGCGGCGCGCCTGTTCGACGAGATGCTGAAGCTGTTGACCAGCGGCCACTCGGTAGCGTGCATCACGCGCCTGCGCGCCGAAGGTCTGCATCATGGCCTGCTGCCGCTGCTCGACGTGATTCTTGAGCAGCCCGCCGGCGAGCGCTTCGTGATGCTCGCGTTGTCGCGCACCGATGAGCGCGTGCGCGCCGGCAAGACGATCTCGCCGGGGTTTCTCTTTGCCACGCTGCTTTGGAACGACGTGCTGGTTAAATGGAACGCCCGGCTGGCGAAGGACGAACATCGCATTCCGGCATTGAACCTCGCGATCGACGAAACCATCGACGCGCAGACCGAAAAGCTCGCGATTCAGCGCCGCTTTGTGGCCGATATGCGCGAAATCTGGGGCTTGCAGCCGCGCTTCGAGCGGCGGACCGGCCGCTCGCCGTTCCGGCTGGTCGAACACCTGCGCTTTCGCGCCGGTTATGATTTCCTGCTTTTGCGCTCGGCCGCCGATGAGATCCCGGTCGCGCTAGGCGATTGGTGGACCGCTTTCTCGCAAGCGAGCCAGGAGGAGCGCGAGAAGATGATCGTCGAGGCCGCCAAAGAGGGAGGCTCGACGACGGCCAAAGGAACCGGACGCCGCCGGCGACGGCGCGGCCGCGGTGGAGACGACGCGACAGTGTTGCTTGAACAGTGAAGAGAACCGCGTACATCGGGCTGGGCGCCAATCAGGGCGAGGTGATCGAGTCGCTGAAGGCTGCGCTCGACTCGCTGCGTTCGCTCGAACAGTCCGAGTTGATCGCCGTGTCGCCGTTCTACAAGTCAGCGCCGGTCGAAGCGACCGGGGCGGATTACCTGAATGCAGTGGCCCAGCTGGACACCTCGCTCGAGCCGTACGCACTGCTGCTGCATCTGCTCGATATCGAATTGATGCTCGGCCGCAAGCGGCGCGGGCTCGGGCAAAAGAAGAATGCGCCGCGCAACGTGGACCTCGATCTGCTGTTGCTGGGCGACATGATCATTCAAAGCACACCGCTGACGCTACCGCATCCGCGCCTGCACCAGCGCGCGTTCGTACTCAAACCGCTGCTCGATCTCGCGCCCGACATCCGGGTGCCCGGCCAGGGATCGGCCAGCACGTTTCTTGAAACCGTATCTGATCAGCGTATCGAGCTGCTTGAAGAGTCTGCCGAGCAGTGACACCGGCGAGCAAGTATCAGTACGTCGTGATCGAGGGCCCCATTGGCGCCGGCAAAACATCGCTGGCCGCCAGACTGGCGTTGCGCTACTCCGCGCACACCTTGCTCGAACAGCCCGAAGCCAATCCGTTTCTGGAGCGCTTCTATCGCGATCAAAGCCGCTACGCACTGCCGACGCAATTGTTTTTTCTGTTTCAGCGCGTGCAGCAGCTAGGCGGAATAGAGAAACTCGGCTCGTCGGTCATCGCCGACTTTCTGCTCGAGAAAGATCCGCTGTTCGCGCGCCTGACGCTGGCCGACGATGAATTGAAGCTGTACGAGCAAATTTTTGCGCAGCTCAAGCCACAAGCACCGCTGCCGGACCTCGTCATCTACTTGCAGGCGCCGCCGGACACACTGGTCGAGCGCGTGGTCCGGCGCGGCAATCCGGTCGAATCGGGGATATCGGAGAGCTACCTGCGTGCGCTGTCGGACAGCTACACGCGCTTTTTTCACAAGTACGACGCCGCGCCAGTGTTGATCGTCAACACCGAGAATCTGAATCCTATCGAGCGCGATGAAGACTTCGAGCTGCTGATTTCACGCATCGACAAAATGCGCGGGCGGCGCGAGTTCTTCAATCTGGCGGCATGAGCGTCCATCCGCCTCAACTGTCAGGCTCGAAGCCGGTCACGCTTCTGCAGCTGGCCGACATGCGCTCGCGCGGCGAGCCGATTGCGATGCTGACCTGCTACGACGCCAGCTTCGCGCGGCTGCTCGACAGCTGCGGCGTCGACTGTGTGCTGGTCGGCGACTCGCTCGGCATGGTCATTCAAGGTCATGCGTCGACCTTGCCGGTGACCGTCGAAGACGTCGAGTATCACGTTCGCGCCGTCGCGCGCGGTACGCAGCGTGCATGGTTGATCGCCGACATGCCGTTCGGCAGCTATCAGGGCACGCCGCATTCGGCATTCGGCAATGCCGTGTGCCTGATGCAGGCCGGTGCGCAAATGGTCAAGATCGAAGGGGGCGCGTTGCTGGCGCCGACGGTCGAGTTCCTGGTTGCGCGCGGCGTGCCGGTGTGCGCGCATCTGGGGCTGACGCCGCAATCGGTGCATGCGCTCGGCGGTTACCGCATCCAGGGCCGGACCGATATGGCAGCGGACCAATTGTTGCGCGATGCGCTGGCGCTGCAAACAGCCGGCGCTTCGATGCTGGTGCTCGAGCTGATTCCTGCGGCGCTCGCCGATCGCGTGACGCGCGAGCTGCAGATTGCGACGATCGGCATCGGCGCCGGCGCCAACTGCTCGGGCCAGGTGCTGGTACTGCACGACATGCTCGACGTGTTCCCCGGCAAAAAGCCGCGCTTCGTGCGCAACTTCATGGCCGGTGCTCCGGACATCGCCGCCGCCGTGCGCGCCTATGTGCAAGCGGTCAAGGAGCGAACCTTCCCCGCCGCCGAGCACGCGTACTGATGAAAGTCGTCCACACGATCGAAGAACTGCGCGACCAGTTGCGCGGCCAGAATCGAGTTGCGTTCGTGCCGACGATGGGCAATCTGCACGAAGCGCACCTTTCGCTGATGCGCCTGGCACACCAACACGGCGATCCTGTGGTGGCGTCCATCTTTGTCAATCGGCTGCAGTTCGGGCCGAACGAGGATTTCGACAAATACCCGCGCACCATGCAGGACGATCTTGACAAGCTGCAGCAGCAGAATCATGTCTACGTCCTGTTCGCACCGGACGAAAAGGAGCTGTATCCGGAGCCGCAGAATTTCCGCGTCAGCCCGCCTTCGGACTTGGGGGACATTCTGGAAGGCGAATTCCGGCCTGGGTTCTTCACGGGCGTGACCACCGTTGTACTGAAGCTGTTGTCTTGCGTGCAACCGCAGGTTGCGGTATTCGGCAAGAAGGATTATCAGCAGTTGATGATCGTGCGCAACATGTGCCGGCAATTCGCACTGCCGACGGTCATCGTCCCGCACGAAACGGTGCGCGACGCCGACGGGCTCGCGCTGTCATCGCGTAATCGCTTTTTGTCGGCGGCGGAGCGCAAGCAGGCTCCACGGTTGTATCGGATGCTCAAACGCGTGCGCGACCGGATGCTTACCGGCGAAACAGATGTCGATCAGATTGAGCAGGACGGCCAACGCGAGCTCGCCGCCGCCGGCTGGATGGTGGATTACGTCGCGCTGCGCCGCCAGCGCGACCTGCACAAGGCGACTCTGCAGGAAGTCGCAGCCGGCGAGCCACTCGTGATTCTCGCGGCGGCGAAACTCGGCACGACTCGATTGATCGACAACCTCGAAGTTTGAGCGCGCGCGAATGGGTGATAATCCGCGTCCCGATTCGGCCGGGCTGGCGGAACTGGTAGACGCGCCGGACTCAAAATCCGGTTCTGGTAACAGAGTGTGGGTTCGATTCCCTCGCCCGGCACCAACCTCATGGCCGGTAAAGCCATGCAGATCGACACCGAACTTTCTCTCGCCGATTTCGATTTCGACCTGCCGCACGACTTGATCGCGCAGCACCCGCTGCCGGATCGTGCAGCGAGTCGGCTCTTGCATGTGACGCGCGACGAGTTTGAAGACAGGCGCTTCAGCGATATCGAGGTGCTGCTGCGGCCCGATGATCTGCTCGTCTTCAACGACACAAAGGTCATCAACGCGCGATTGCTCGGGCGCAAGTCGAGCGGGGGCAAGGTGGAGGCACTGATCGAGCGCGTGCTCGAACCGACGCTTGCGCTGGCTCTGGTGCGCACCAGTCACACGCCGATCCCGGGGACGCGCTTGGTATTCGGCGAGGCAGTGCGCGCGACTGTCGAGGGGCGACAGGACGATTTCTTCGTGCTCCGCTTCGATTGCAATGTGCACGCTGCACTCGCACAACACGGACTCGTCCCGCTGCCGCCCTACATCGCGCATGCGGCTGATTCCACCGATGCGCGCCGATACCAGACCGTTTATGCGGCGCGGCCGGGTGCCGTGGCGGCGCCCACTGCCGGTCTGCACTTCACCGATGCACTGCTCGATCGTCTTCGCAAGCGCGGCGTCGAGTTTGCGCATCTCACGTTGCACGTCGGCGCAGGGACTTTTCAGCCGCTGCGGGTCGAACGGATTTCAGAGCATCGGATGCACTCGGAGCGCTACGAAATTTCAGCAGCCACCGCGGAGGCGGTCAACCGTGCGCGCGCGGCGGGCCGGCGCATCGTCGCCGTGGGCACCACGAGTCTGCGAGCCATGGAGTCAGCGGCGGATCGCTTGGCGCCGGCGCGAGTGCAATCGGGTGCGCGCGAGACCTCGCTTTTCATCACACCGGGATATCGCTTTGGCACCGCTGATCTGCTGTTGACCAACTTTCATTTGCCGAAGTCGACGTTGCTGATGCTCGTCTCTGCGTTTGCCGGCGTCGATCGCATTCGCTCCGCCTACGCTCACGCGATTGCGCAGCGCTATCGTTTTTTCAGCTACGGCGACGCGATGCTGCTCAAGCGTGCGCCATGAGTTTCGCCTTCGAAGTCACGGCGCGTGACGGCGCGGCGCGCACGGGTCGATTGACGCTCACGCACGGCGACGTCGAGACGCCGGTATTCATGCCGGTGGGTACCTACGGCACGGTCAAGGCGATGGCACCGGACGAGCTGATCGAGCTTGGCGCGCAAATTGTTCTCGGCAACACGTTCCATCTGTGGCTGCGTCCAGGCTTGGAAGTGATTGCCGCGCATCAAGGCTTGCATCGATTCATGGGCTGGACGCTCCCGCTGCTGACCGACTCCGGCGGATTTCAGGTGTTTTCGCTTGGAAAACTGCGCAAGATCAGTGAAGAGGGCGTGCAATTCGCCTCTCCGATCAACGGCGACCGATTGTTTCTGACGCCCGAAGAATCGATGCGCATTCAGCACGTGCTCGATTCAGACGTGGCGATGGTGTTCGACGAATGCACGCCATACCTGGTCGACGATCGAATCGCGTGGCAGGAAGAAGCGGCGGACTCGATGCGGCTATCACTGCGCTGGGCTCAACGCAGTGCGAGCGAGTTTAGTCGTCTGGGAGGTACCAACACCCTGTTCGGCATCGTGCAGGGCGGCATGTTCGAAACCCTGCGCGACGAATCGCTCGCGGGGCTGGTCGACATCGGCTTCGATGGCTATGCGATCGGCGGGCTTTCGGTGGGCGAACCCAAGGAGGAAATGTTGCGCATCCTCGCTCATACCGTGCCGAAACTGCCTGCCGAGAAGCCGCGCTACCTGATGGGGGTCGGCACGCCGGAAGATCTGATCGAGGCGATTGGAGCGGGCATCGACATGTTTGACTGCGTGCTTCCCACGCGCAACGCCCGCAACGGCTGGTTGTTCACCAGCTACGGCGACCTCAAGTTGCGCAACAGCCGCTACCGAAACGACACCACGCCGCTCGATGAAACCTGCGGCTGCCCGACGTGTCGAAGCTTCACCCGTGCCTATCTGCACCACTTGCAGCGGGTCAACGAGATTCTTGGAGCGCGCCTGAACACGATCCACAACCTCCATTACTACCTGGACGTGATGAAGCGCGCGCGCGAGGCCATTGCGGCGGGTCGCTTCGGGCCGTTTCGCGTTAAGTTCGCGCACGATCGCAGGCGCGGCGTTTGAGCGAGCCGCCGCTATAATCGCGCGCCTCTTTTAGCCGTTAACTCAAGGTCAACAACATGTTCTTCATCAGCAATGCCTTTGCACAAACCGCACCGGCTGCTCAAGGCGGCGCCGAATCGTCGTTTATGTCGATCGGCTTCATGGTGCTGATCTTCGTCGTTTTCTACTTTTTCATGATCCGCCCGCAGGTCAAGCGTCAGAAAGAGCACAAGACGATGGCCGACGCGCTGAAGAAAGGCGATGAAGTCATCACTGCCGGCGGCATCGTCGGCAAGATCACCGAGATCAACGATCAGTTCGTGACCGTGCAGGTGGCCGCGGTCAATGGCCAGCCGGTACAGATTTCGATGCAGAAAATGGCGGTCCAGACGCTGTTGCCAAAAGACACCTTCAAGCCTGCTTGAACTTGCAGTGAACCCGCATTTATGAACCGATATGCGCTCTGGAAGTACATCGTCATCGCCGTCGCGCTGATTCTTGGCGCGATTTACACCATACCGAATTTTTACGGCGAATCGCCTGCGGTTCAGGTGTCGTCGGGGCGGCCGACGGTCAAGATCGATGCCGCGTTGATGGCGCGCGTCGAATCGGTGTTAAACGAGGCCAACATCCCGCACGAGGCTGTCTACTTCGACACGATCGGAACCAACTCGACCGTGCGCATGCGCTTTGCCGATACCGATACGCAATTGAAGGCAAAAGACACCATACAGCGTGCGCTCAGCCCCGACGCCGAAGATCCTCCTTACATCGTCGCTCTGAATTTGATTTCGAACACGCCGCGCTGGTTGGTGAGCGTCAACGCGCTGCCCATGTATCTCGGGCTTGACCTGCGCGGTGGTGTGCACTTTCTGATGCAGGTCAACATGCGCTCGGCGATCGACAAGCGGCTCGATACGCTGACGTCGGACATCCGCACACTGTTGCGCGAGAAAAATATACGCCACGCGGGCATTGACAAGACGCCCACGACGATCGATGTTCGCTTCCGCGACGCGGAGATGCGCACGCGCGCACAGGACCTGCTGCGCACGCAGGTCCCGGAGCTGGCGCTGCGCGAGACGGGGAGCGGCGACGACCTTACGTTGAGCGCAGCACTGACTCCGGCGGCGCAGCGCGAGATCCAGGACGCGGCGCTGCGGCAGAACATCTCGACGCTGCACAACCGCGTCAACGAGCTCGGTGTGGCCGAGCCGGTGATTCAGCAACAGGGCGCCGATCGCATCGTTGTGCAGCTTCCTGGCGTGCAGGATGTCGCACGCGCGAAGACTCTGATCGGCCGCACTGCGACGCTTGAAATACGCCTGGTCGATCAGGACGCAATGGCCGCCGGCGCACCGGGCGCACTGACAGTGCCGCAACGCGACGGACAATCGATCAAGCAGATTCCGTTGAAGCGGGAGATCGTAGCCACCGGTACGCAGTTGAATGGGGCATCGGCCACCTTGGACCAGAACCAGCGTCCCGCAGTGTCGGTGCGTTTGGACGAAGCCGGCGGCCGCTCGATGCGCACGGCATCGCGCGAGAACATCGGCAAGCTGATGGCGATCGTCTTGTACGAGCGCGGCAAGGGCGAAGCAATCTCGGTCGCGACGATCCAGGGCGAATTCGGCAATCAGTTCCAGATCACCGGCAACTTTACGGTTCAGGAGACCGCAGACCTCGCATTGCTGATCCGCTCCGGCTCACTGGCCGCCCCGATGGAAATCATCGAAGAACGCACGATCGGCCCCAGCCTGGGCGCTGAGAACATTGAACGTGGCTTCACGTCGACGCTGTACGGCTTCGCCGCCATTTCGCTCTTCATGATCCTGTACTACCGCGTCTTCGGCGTTATTTCGGTCGCGGCGCTGACCGTGAATTTGATGCTGCTGATCGCGCTGCTGTCGTTGCTGCAGGCAACGCTGACGCTGCCCGGCATCGCTGCGATTGCGCTGACGCTCGGCATGGCCATCGACGCCAACGTGCTGATCAACGAGCGCGTGCGCGAGGAGCTGCGCAACGGCCGCACGCCGCAGCAGGCCATTTTCGAGGGCTACGACAAGGCATGGGCCACCATCATGGATTCGAACATCACGACGCTGATCGCCGGCATCGCGTTGCTGACGTTCGGCTCGGGGCCGGTGCGCGGCTTTGCGGTGGTGCACGTGCTCGGCATCTTGACTTCGATTTTTTCGGCCGTCTACGTCTCGCGTGCGATGGTCAATCTTTACTACGGGACGCGCAAGAAATTGCCGTCGATCTCGGTCGGCCAGGTGTGGAAGCCCGGCGCCGCGGCATAACGTAACCGCGCTCAACTTCGGACACTCGGATGGAATTTTTCAGGATCCGCCGCACGATTCCGTTCATGCGGTATTCGCTGATA